>UROL01000041.1 GCA_900549495.1 uncultured Eubacteriales bacterium
TCAGCCTCGGTCTCGTGGGCTCGGAGATGTGTATAAGAGACAGGCTCCAGCAGCCGGTTCTGCCGCAAGGGGTCGGGCAGGAAGCCGTCGTACCGGGCAATCAGATCCGGGGGCAGGGGGCCCAGGAACAGGGTGTCCTGGGTGGACTTCAGGCGGCAGCACTCCATGCGGAAGCGGTCGCCGTACACCGTCAGCGCCACCTGCTGGCCCTTTTTCTCCGGCGCCCCGGCATCGTTGACGATGGACAAATCCGCCATGGACACATCGTCGGCGCATACGGCCACGGTGTAGGTTCGGAAGGTGTTGTACTCCCGGCCCAGCTCGTCCAGCTTTTGTGCATAATCACCATATTTTAGAATGGTTTTTTCAGCACCCTGCCCAATAAGTTTTAATCCGGGAGTTCGAATGACGATTTTTTGAGAATAGACGCCCGGGGCCAGATGGACAAAAGCGTTTTCTGGGGCATTGTCCAGGGCCTGCTGCAAAGAATCACCGGGATGGAGAAATAGCTCATTATTCATAATATTCAGCCTCTTTGTTGGGTTTTCTTGTGCGGATTGCTTACGCTGCATTATAACACATAAACAAAATAAATAAATCCTTTCGGAAGCAAAAGACTTTTTTGTGCATAAAGCATCTTGTTTTTGATATGTACTTTACGGTACTTGGCTTCTAGAATAAAAACAGAAAGACGGGAGGGTACACCCATGAATCGCCATTGGACATTTGCACAATACCGCCGAGCGGATTTGCTCACATGGGCCGGAATCGGCGCTCTGTGTGAATATATAATGACCCTGGCGGCCCGGCGATGGTTTCCGGCCCAGCTGTATACCGTCTCCGTCACTGCCGCTGTCTGCGCCATTGTGCTGATGCGCTGGGGAGGCTGGGCCGGGCTTCACGCCGCAGTGGGCGGGCTGGTGTTCGCTCTGGCCTCCGGGGGCAGCGGAGGCCAGATAGCCGTCTACGCCCTGGGGAATCTGGGCTGCCTGGCGCTGCTGCCCCTGCTGAAAAAGAAGCAGCGCATCCGCAGTGACAAGCTCTTCACCGCCCTGTTTGGCCTGGGTGTCACCCTGAGTATGCAGTTGGGCCGGGGGCTGGTGGCGCTGGCCCTGGGGGCGGAGCTCTCCGCCTGCGTGGGGTTTTTCACCACGGATACCCTGACGGATTTGTTCACCATGGTGGTTGTGTCCCTTTCCAGAAATCTGGATGGGATTTTCGAGGACCAGAAAAGCTACCTGCTTCGGATGGCAAAGCAGGAAAAGGGAGGATTTTGATGAAAGCAAAGGCTGCTGACTACCTTTTGTATGACCAGGGGAAGAGGGTTTACCGGGAAGACCCGGAGCAGGCCGTGCGGGACGATGTGGAGAAGCACTATTGGCTCCATGTGGCCCGGATGGTGGCCAGGGACTGGCGGCTGTATCTGATGCTGATTCCCATGCTGCTGGTGTTCCTGTTCTGGCGGTATTTCCCCATGTATGAGCTGCTGGGCTGCTTCAAGGTCTCCGACGAGGTGAAGCCCGTGGCAGACCAGCTGTTTGCCGGTTTCTCCAATTTCAAGGTGCTGCTGGTAGGGGAGGGCTCCAAGACCACCGAATTCTGGCGGGCCCTGCGGAATACCTTCCTGCTGAGCTTCTATGGGCTGTGCTTCGGCTTCCCTGTACCCATTATCTTGGCTCTGTTCTTCAATGAAATCAAATCCAATATCGCCCGGTCGGTGTATCAGGTGATGACCTATCTGCCCAAGTTTATGTCCACCGTGGTTATGACCAGCCTGGTCACCATGCTGGTCAAGCAGGGGTCGCTGACCTCCAATATGGGCGTGGTTTCCCAGCTGCTGTGCAATCTGGGGCTGATTTCCCAGGAGGTGGCCCAGGGAGGGCTGCTGAACCAGCCGGGGTTCTTCCGCTCCATCTACCAAATCTCCGGCATCTGGGAGGCGGCGGGCTATGACTCCATTGTTTTCTTCGCCGCCATTATCGCCATCTCCCCCACCAGCTACGAGGCCGCCCAGATTGATGGGGCGGGAAAAATGGCCCAGATGAAATATGTGGTGCTGCCCAGCATCCTTTCCACCATTGTGATTATGCTCATCACCCGCATCGGCTCCCTGCTGAACATCGGCTACGAGAAGGTGCTGCTGCTGTACAATACCAATACCTACGTCACCGCCGACGTGGTCTCCACCTTTGCCCAGCGCTACGGCATGGCCGGGGCCGCCAAGGGCATCGCCTCCGCCGCCGAGATGATGAACAACGTCATCGGTATGCTGCTGGTCATCGGTGCCAACACCATCGCCCGGAAGGCGTCCGACGTGTCGCTGTACTAAGGGGGCTGCCATGAAACGAAAACTGGAAATATCCGAGCTGATTTTCAAAATCCTCAGCTATACCCTGCTTACGGTTTTTGCCCTGTGCTGCCTGTACCCCTTTGTGTATGCCGTCTCCGCCGCCATCAGTGGCCGGGATGCGGTGGAGTACAGCCAGGTGGTGCTCTTCCCCAAGGACATCCAGTTTGATGCCTTTAAGCGGATGTTCAACAACAATATGTTCTGGAACGCCTATTCCAACACCCTGTTCCTCACCCTCTACGGCACCATCTGGTCGCTGTTCGTGGCCATCCTGGGGGGCTACGCCCTGTCCAAAAAGCGGCTGCTGTTCCGCCGGGGCTTCAATTTCTTCCTGGTGTTTACCATGTGGTTCTCCGCCGGACTGGTGCCCCAGTACCTGAACTACCTGGATACCAAGGCAGTGTTCAACTCCGTGGGCATCACCGACGACAAGTGGCTGGTGGTTATCGCCATGGGCATGGCCGCCATGAACATCATCCTCCTGCGAAACGCCTTCGAGGGGGTGCCCAGCGAGATCGAGGAGGCCGCCATTGTAGACGGCGCCACGGAATTCCAGGTGCTGCGGAAGGTGTATATCCCCATGAGCAAGTCCACCATTGCAACGGTGGCCCTGTTCTTCGCCATCTCCCGGTGGAACGGCTACTTCTGGGCCCGGCAGATGATTTCCAATTCCAACGAGCATCCCCTGCAGGTGTTCATCCGGCTCCAGCTGGAGCAGTACACCGACCCGGAATTCATGGCCGGCTGGAATGAGGTCTTCGCCTCCGACTCCATGATTTATGCCCTGATTGTCTGCTCCATTGTGCCCATATTGGTGATTTACCCCTTCATCCAGAAATACTTTGCCAAGGGCGTCAATGTAGGCGGCGTGAAGGAATAAAAGGGAATAACCACGTGTTTATGCAGAGAAATCTGCTTTAAGCAAACAAAATTCACATTGAAATGAGGAGGAAAACATGAAAAACCTGAAATCTCTGCTTGCTGCATTGCTGGCGGTATGCATGGTTGCCACATTGCTGGTGGGCACCGTCTCCGCTGAAAACGGCCTGGACTACGCCCAGGGCACCACTTTGCGTATGGCCACCGGCTACAACAACGCAAAGACCGGCCTGTTCTTCAACGCAGAAGTCGCTGGCGAGGGCATCACCCTGGCCGACGGCGTCACCTATCACAGCGGCGACCTGAAGCCCACTTGGGTGGAGGTTCAGAACGTCCTGGGCGTCACCTTTGAGGACAAGTACCAGGGCAACTCCGCCGCCAAGGAATTCGAGTACTGGAAAGACCGTCTGTCCGAGGTGGACATGGTTTCCGGCACCGCCGTCCTCCTGTCCGAGTACGGCGAAACCGGCGCTCTGGTGAACATCGCCGAATACCTGGATAAGATGCCCAACTTCAAGGCCTATCTGGAAGAGAATCCCATTGTCCACCTGTCCATCACCGGCAATACCACCACCGGTGCCATCTATTTCTCCCCCTATTTCGACGGCGTTAACGACATCGAGCGTATGCCCCTGATGCGTGCCGACTGGGTGCAGAAGCTCCTGGACGGCGAGGGCGCATTTGAGGCCCCTGCCTGCAACAACACCGCCGAGCCCGCCTATGCGCCCTATATGCCCCTGGAGGGCACCGTGGACGTGGACGTGGTCACCCCCGACGGCACCGCCGTGGAGACCATCACCAAGAACTACGATGCCGCCGGAAACATCGTGGCCAAGATGAACGAGGCCGGCTCCATGTCCGGTGTAGAGGCCGTGAATATGCTCCGCAGCTACATTGACCAGGCCTACGACGGCTACTACGGCACCAGCCGCTCCGACCTGTTCATCGGCCAGAACGCCGCCTGGGATGCCGACGAGCTGGTGGCCCTGCTGCGCTGCGTGGTGGCCAACCCCCAGACCCTGAACGGCACCGACAGTGTCCAGGGCCTGTTCAGCCGGGAAGACAACAACAACCAGCGCCGGGTGGATATGTTCCGTTTCGCCGGTACCCTCTTTGGCATCCGGGGCCTGGAATCCCGCCAGGATTACCTGTATGTGGGCGAGGACGGTACGCTCTATGATGCCCGCCAGATGCCCGAAACCTATGAAGCTCTGGAAAACATGAACGCCATGGTTCAGGAGGGCCTGATTTCCAAGGCCTTTGTGGATATGTCCGAGGAGAGCACCAAGACCTATCTGCAAAACGACCTGGGCTTCATGCACTACGACTACAACCAGACCCAGACCGTCTACAACGCCACCGTGCTGAACGACGGCGAGAAGTACATGGCCGTGATGGTTCCCGTGGCCCACTGGTACGACGGCACCGACGAGGACGGCGTGTATATGCGCTTCACCGAATCCTGGCGCTCCGTGAAGACCGACGGCTGGGGCATCTCCAAGGCCGGCGTGGGGGACGACACCAATAAGCTGAACGCCGCCCTGGCCCTCATCGACTACGCCTACAGCGACAAGGGCATGATTCTCATGTCCTACGGCCCCGATGCCTTCATCAAGACCAATGACGACGGCAGCTACGTGACCTTCCACTTCAACGGCAAGGAAATGCCTGTTATCGCCGATGCCACCTACGACGAGCTGTGGGAAAAGGCCTCCGGCAACTACACCAACTATGCCCGCCAGTACCTGGGCTCCACCCTGTCCTTCGCCAAGAGCCAGGCCTTTGAGTACCAGTGCACCCACCAGGTGGGCAAGGAGGGCGCAGGCCACATCTCCAACGCCATTGCCCTGGGCACCATCAAGCACCCCATGCTGGCTGTCACCGAGAACCCCTGGTACACCTCTGTGCCCACCGTGCTGCCCACCACCACCGTGGAAAACGACATGGTGAACTCCTACTCCGAGCTGAAGACCAAGTTCTCCTCCTCCAAGGACGGCCAGAATATCCTGGTTGACCTGATTGCCTCCGGCTACAACGATGATATGTACGATGCCGAGGACGCCGCTGCCGTCGTCTCCGAGGAGTGGGGCGGTATGCAGTACCTGAACATCAAGCAGGATGCCTGGGACCGCCTGCTGGACTACTACGACACCCTGGGCGAATAAAGCCCGCTCACCCCACCGGGGGGCAGCAATGCCCCCCGGCCCCCTGAATAATTTTCGCAATTTCCTGTATCCAAAGCACCCACGAAGCCCCTGTTTTCCATGGGAAAATGGGAAGGAGGTACTTTATGTACAAAAAACAGATGAAGCTGCAAAAAATCCTGTGCCTGGTGGCTTTGGCTGCCAGCGCACTGGTTTTCATATATTCTCTGGGGATAATGACGGACTTATATGACAGTCTCTACGGCACCATGACCGACCCCAGCGACCTGTCCAAAACCACCGTTCCCGGCTCCATGGTCTATTACGATATGCAGCCGTTTAACAATGCCTTTTTGAAGGCGGGCCTGGCCCTGATTCTGCTGAGCTGCCTGCTCTTCGTCACCCATACCCACAGCCGCCGGAAATACTACACCGGCAATTACCTCAGCGTAGCCGCCCTGACGGCAACTGGGGTGGGCATCAGCATCTGGGCGGACGGCCAAATCAACAAATTCCGGGCCCAGTTCCTGAGCCTGGATTTCCAGGCCCTGGCCAAACATGCCAAGCGCTGGAAGACCCTGTATACCGAGTCCACCTTCTGGTTCGATATCCACTATGCCGTGTTTGCCGTGCTGCTTCTGACCTGCCTGGCCCTGGTGGCCTGCACCGTCTGGAAGATTCTGCTGATGCGGCAGGAGAGGGCCCTGATCGCCGCAGGAGAGGAGGCAGGAGTATGACCGCCGAAAACAAACAGCTCCGGCTGGACAGAATGCGCTTTATCAAAAATAAGCTCCCCGCCAATCTGGCCCTGCTTGCCATAGTGTTTGACGTGCTGTATTTCGTGTCCGTCTATCGCTCCGACGTTCGGGACTATTACTACACCATTCTCATCGGCGCTTCCATTTTGTATAATCTGGTGTTCATGCTGGCCTGTTTCCTGTCCAGCGAGGGCATCAAGAATTACAAAGGGCGCTATGCCCTGCTGCTGCTGGCCCTGGGGGCCGGTCAGTTCGTCAGAATTTTCGTTCTGCCCGCCCGGGCCCACGGCACCGTGCTGAAAAAGGTGGGCACCGTCATGGCCGATGGCCAGTACCGGTATGTGGTGACCTGCCTGGTGGCCTCCGGCATCTGCTGCCTGGCCGCCGCCACCCTGGGCGGGGTACGCAGCAGCCAGCTCAGACGCTATCAGGCGGCAATGGAAGCCGGAAAGTAAGGAGGTTCGCTATGGCACAGCTTCGCTTAGAGCATGTGGATAAAATCTACGACAATAAGGTGCAGGCCGTCTTCGACTTCAATCTGGCTGTGAAGGACGGCGAGCTCATTGTGCTGGTGGGCCCCTCCGGCTGCGGCAAGTCCACTACCCTGTGGATGATTGCCGGGCTGGAGGATATCTCCTCCGGCCGCCTGTACCTGGACGGCAAGGACATCACCCAGACCCCGGCCAAGGACCGGGATATGGCCATGGTGTTCCAGAACTATGCCCTGTACGGCCACATGACCGTGTATGAAAACATGGCCTTCTCCCTGACCCTGCGCCGGGAGAATCCCAACGTCATCCATAAGAAGGTTCTGGCGGCGGCGGAAATCCTGGATCTTACCAGCCAGCTGAACAAAAAGCCCAGCCAGCTCTCCGGCGGCCAGCGGCAGCGGGTGGCCATGGGCCGCTCCATCGTCCGCAACCCCAAGGTGTTTCTGTTCGACGAGCCCCTGTCCAACCTGGATGCCAAGCTCCGGGGGGCAACCCGGCGGGAAATCCTGCTGCTGCATAAGCGTCTGGGGGCCACCATGCTCTATGTCACCCACGACCAGACCGAGGCATTGACCCTGGCCGACCGCATTGTGTGCATGTCCATGGGCCATGTGCAGCAGGTGGGCACGCCCCTGGAGCTGTACGATACCCCTGCCAATCTGTTTGTGGCCAGCTTTATCGGCCTGCCCCCCATGAACTTCTTCGATGTTCAGGTGGCGGAGGATACCCTGTCCGCCGGGGACTTCTGCGTTCCCCTGACGGCGGAGCAGTCCGCCCTGCTGGCGGGCTACCGGGGCCGGGAGATTACCCTGGGCGTGCGCCCGGAGGATATCACCGAAGGGGGGCCCCTGGCCATTCGGGTGGTGACCAACGAGAACCTGGGAATGAACACCCTGGTTCACGGCCACCTGGGCAAAAGCCGCATTACCGCCAAGCTCCGGGGCTGGAAGAGCTTCCGGGAAAATGACACCGTCAGCGTATCCTTCCAGAGGATGCACTTTTTCGACAAGGAAACCACCAACGCCATCAGAGAGGAGGCCCGGCAGTGAAAAACGAACGACTGCGTAAATGCATTGTCTCCCTGAAGCGCAAGCCCCAGAGCATTGCCATGGTGGCCCTGGTGGTGTCCTTCCTGGTGTACTCCCTGAACCTGACCAGCATTTCCAATACCACCGCCAAGATTCAGGGCACGGGCATGGGCTTTGCGGGCTTCTGCACCATGCTATTGTCCATACTGTCCTTTGTGTGCTTTCTGAATGCCTTCCCCTACCGCAAGAAGGTGAACCTGCCCATGCTGGTGCTGATGTTTGCCATGCTGGGGGCGGTGGTGTTCAGCGACGGCTATTACCTGCGGGGCATCTCCCGGGCGCTGACCCGGGCCGAGAGCCCCATCCGGGCGGCGGACTTCCCCTATATTGCCAAGGCCCGGCTGACATTGCACTGGCACATTGCCCTTCTGGCCGTTACGGCGGCCCTGGTGGCCCTGATGCCGGTATACCGCAAGCTGCTGCGCCGCATCAATACCTCGGTAGAGGTGGAGGACAACGGCGCTCTGGCCGCCATTGACATTGCGGAGGAATAACCCCCCAGGCAAAGGAATGAGAGTATTATGGCAAGACCCAGAGACAAGTCCCCGGAGGCACTCCGGGAGCTTTCGGACTACTATAAGCTGAAAACCCAATGCGTGGAGGATTTGGTAACCGCCAACCAGGAGAATTCTCCGCCGGTTTCCCAGGAGGAGCTGGGGAAATACCGCTCCGTCTCCGGGTTTCATCTATCCCGGTGCCTAAAGACGGTGCTGCTGAAGGCCTGGTTTGCCGGGGCGGTGTGCTTCTTCGTGTTCTGGGGCCTGGGAATGTATGTGCCCAATGCCCTGGATATGTTCCTGGTCTTCGGCGTCTGCCTGGGTATGGTGACGGATTTGCTGGTCAATAGCATTCTCCGCTTCGCCGCCGTGACCCCCGGGGAGAACGACGGCTGGATGATGTTCCCCCAGCGGGGTGTCCCCGCCTTTCTGCTGAACATCGGCTACGGCCTGGTGCTGCTGCTGTGCGTGGATGGGCTGTACCAGCTGCTCAATACCCTGCTGCTGGCCCTGGGCTGCCGGGGCAATGCCCAGCCCCTGGGGGTGGAGCCCATTCTCTTCGGCCTGTTTTATATGGGCTTTGACCTGCTGTTTTTGGGCCTGCGGGCCCTGGGGAAGCGCATCTTCTCCCAGGCCATGGAGCGGGCCGGAAAGGAATCATAAAATGAAACTCCTGTTTGTCAGCCCTGTGTCCGCCTGCTTTGAGCTGGAAAATCAGAGCCCCTATTATGCCCCGGAGCCCTATTCGGTTTTCCTGGATGGGAAGCTCCAATTCCAGCGGGACACCAATGTGTTCTCCCTGTTCCACCTGCGCCCCAATACGGCCTACTGCGTCCGGGCGGGGGAACAGGAGCTGCACTTTACCACCAAGGCCGTTACCGCTGCCGTCAGTGTCCGGGACTTCGGTGCAGCGGGGGACGGCGTGCAGGACGATACGGCGGCAATTCAGACCGCCATCCTCTGCCTGCCGGAGGGAGGCTTGCTCCATTTCCCGGAGGGCACCTATCGGACGGCTCCCCTGACCCTGAAAAGCCACATCACCCTGTCCATGGGCCAGGGGGCGGTGCTGCTGGGGGAGACGGACCGGGCCCGCTACCCGGTGGTTCCCGGCCGGATTCAGGACATCTTCACCGGGGAAGACCGGCTCTTCGGCACCTTCGAGGGGAACGCCATGGCCATGTACCAGGCGCTGCTGTTTGCCGAACATGCCCGGGATATCACCATCGCCGGCTGCGGCACCGTGGACGGCAACGCCCAGAACAGCGACTTCTGGCGGGTATTCCGGGAGCTGCCGGTGGCCCGGCCGCGGCTTCTGTTCTTCCACGAGTGCCAGGATATCTGCATCCATGGCATCACGGTTCAGAATTCCGCCTCCTGGCAGATTCACCCCTTCTTCTCCCGGGACATCGGCCTGTATGACCTGCAAATCAACGCCCCAAAGGTCAGCCCCAATACCGATGCCATTGACCCGGAGTCCTGCGACAATGTGGAAATTGTGGGCTGCCGCTTTAGCGTGGGGGACGACTGCATTGCCATCAAGTCCGGAAAAATCGATTTGGGCCGCACCTACCGGCGCAGTGCCAACCACCATACCATCCGCAACTGCCTGATGGCCAACGGCCACGGGGCTGTGACCCTGGGCAGCGAAATCGGGGCGGGGGTGGATAACCTCTCCGTGTCCCAGTGCTGGTTCCGGGGCACCGACCGGGGCCTGCGTATCAAAACCAGACGGGGCCGGGGCAAGGACTGCAATCTGGACAATATCCTCTTTGAAAACATCCGTATGGAAAATGTCCTTACGCCGGTGGCCATGAACATGTGGTATAACTGCTGCGACCCGGATCGGTTCAGCGAATATGTGTGGAGCCGGGAGGCCCTGCCGGTGGACGAGCGTACCCCCCATCTGGGCCGGTTTACCTTCCGCAATCTGACCTGCACCGGGGTTCAGGTGGCCGCCTGCTACATCGACGGCCTGCCGGAAATGCCCATTGACCAGGTGAATTTTGAAAGCTGCTCCTTCACCTTTGCGCCTGACGCCAAGCCCGGCAAGCCCATTATGAAGAATTTCGCCCAGGAGGAATGCCGCCTGGGGCTGTATCTGGACAATGTCCGGCACATCCGCCTCCGGGGGGTGACCCTGGAGGGCCAGCAGGGGGAGCCGGTGGCAGCCAGCCACTACGAAACCCTGGAGACAGACTGAGAGGCAGCCTATGTACGAAGAAATCGACAGCTACCTGCACCGGCTGATTGCCCAGTCCGGCCCGGATTACACCGCCTGGAATGTGGAGCGCATCCGCCAAGGCAAAAGCGCCAACTGGAATTATATCGATGGGTGCATGATGACTGCCCTGCTGGCCATGGCGGAGATAACCGGCAAGGAAGAATACTTTTCCTTTGTGGAGGGCTTCCTCTCCTCCTTCGTGGGGGAGGACGGCACCATCCGCACCTATGACCCGACAAAATACAATCTGGACGATATCAACGAGGGCCGGGTGCTGCTGCCATTATACCGGGCCACCGGCAAGGAAAAGTACCTTCTGGCCGCCGGGCATCTCATGGAGCAGCTGGCCCACCAGCCCAGAACCCAGGAGGGGAACTTCTGGCATAAGCGAATCTACCCCAACCAGGTTTGGCTGGACGGCATCTATATGGCCCAGGTCTTCTACGCCCAGTACCAGAAGCAGACCGGGGGCAGCTGCCGGGACATCCTGGAGCAGCTGGCAACCGTCCGCAAGAGAATGTTCAGCCCGGAAAAGCAGCTGTATTACCACGGCTACGATGCCCAGAGGCGGGCCTTCTGGGCCGACCCCATTACCGGCTGCTCAGCCAGCTTCTGGCTGCGGAGCATCGGCTGGTTCAGCGTGGCGCTGGCAGACCTGCTGGAAATCCTCCCGGAGCCGGAGGCCCGGCCTGTGGCGGAAATGTTCCGGGAGCTGATGGCGGGCATCGCCGGATACCAGGAGCCGGAAACCGGCATGTACTACCAGGTGCCCGACCAGGGCAGCCGCCCCGGGAACTACCTGGAAACCAGCGGCAGCTCCATGGTGGCCTACGCCATGCTCAAGGGGGCCCGGCTGGGCTTCCTGCCAAAAGAATATGCCGCCAAAGGCGCAAAGACCTTTGACGGCATTGTAAGGACAAAGCTGCATTTTGACGGCGAAAGCCTGAATCTGGAGGGCATCTGCCTGGTGGCGGGGCTGGGGCCGGAGGACAATCGCCGCCGCAACGGCACCTTCGAATATTATATCTCCGAGCCGGTGGTGAGCAACGATGCCAAGGGGGTGGCCCCCTTCCTGCTGTGCTATACGGAAATCAAGCGGCTCACTCCAGCTTGATTTTCACACTGGTCTCGTCGGGGCCCTGGTCAGCGCTATGGAGCTGACTTTCCAGATAGTAGCTGGGGGCCACCCCGAATTTCTTTTTGAACATCCGGGAGAAATATAGGGGCTCCCGGAAGCCGCATTGCTGGGAAATCTCCGCAATGTTGCACCCATCGGTAAAGCCATAGGCCAGGGTGTCGGCGGCGGTTTGCAGCCGCTTGTCCGTCAGGTACTTGTGGGGGGTGACCCCCAGCTCCTTCTTGAACAGCTTACGCAGATAGTCGTAGCTGAAGGGGAAGGATTGCAGGTACTTGTCCAGCTCGTAGTTGCAGTCCGGGTAGTTCTGGATGATGTTGTTCTCAATTTCCTCCACCACCGGGCTCAGGGGCTGGGTCTTGTGATAGCACATCAGGTAGCAGTAAATCAAATCCCCATAGGGGGACATGAGCAGCCGCCGCCGGTGGGTGTCGCCGTTGAAGTGGAAGTAAATCGCCTGAAAGGTCTGGAGCAAAAACTGATTGCTGTCGTCCTGGACAATGGTAGGGGACTTGAAGGGCAGGGACGTGTCCGTCATGTTCATGTGGATATTGGTAAAGCCGTCCCGGCTGGAATTCCCATGGGGCACATAGGGGGGCAGAATCACCACATCCCCCTTCTTATAGGGCAAATCCCCATGGTCAAAGTGGAAGGTTCCGCTGCCGTCGGTGCAGTAAACCAGCTCCCAGCTGCTGTGGGCATGGCGGCTGACCGTCAGGGTGAGAAGATGCTTCCCAACATAAATGATGTTATTCATAGTGTGGCACCTCACTCGCTTTTTTACAATTATAACAAAATCCAGCGTATTTGTCCATGACAGATTTGTGAATCCTTCGCCCCGCCTTTTTGGGGGCCGGAAAAATCACCCAACGCCCCCAAAACCGGGCAAACTACAGACCACTTCACACACTACCGGTTTCCACCATGTATCGATACCGGGCGGGTTAGGGCACCAACGTATCGGTACCATCTCAAAGCGTAACCAGAAAAGGAGGAAGCGTATGGCCTACTTGAGCTTGCAGAACGTAAATAAGATATACCCCAACGGCTTCCATGCCGTCCACGATTTCAACCTGGAAATTGAAAAGGGAGAATTCATCGTGTTTGTGGGCTCCTCCGGCTGCGGCAAATCCACCACACTGCGGATGATTGCCGGACTGGAGGAAATCAGCAAGGGCGAATTCCTTATCGACGGCCAGCGGGCCAACGAGCTTAGCCCCCGGCAGCGGGGCATCGCCATGGTGTTCCAGAGCTACGCCCTGTACCCCCATATGTCCGTGTACGATAATCTGGCCTTCGGCCTGACCTTGCAGGGGGTGGACGAGGACGTTATCGACGAAAAGGTGCACCGCACCGCCGCCGTCCTGGGCCTGACGGACTACCTGGACCGGATGCCCCGGGCCCTCTCCGGCGGCCAGCGGCAGCGGGTGGCCGTGGGCCGGGCCATCATCCGCAAGGTGGGGGTGTTCCTCATGGACGAGCCCCTGTCCAACCTGGATGCCAAGCAGCGGGTGACCATGCGCTCTGAGATTACCCAAATCCACCGGGAGACCGGCGCCACCACCATCTACGTCACCCACGACCAAACCGAGGCCATGACCATGGCCGACCGCATCGTGGTGATGAAGGAGGGCCGCATCCAGCAGGTGGGCACCCCCCATGAGCTGTACTTCCACCCGGCCAACGTCTTTGTGGCGGGCTTCATCGGGGAGCCGCCCATGAACTTCGTCCGGGG
>UROL01000042.1 GCA_900549495.1 uncultured Eubacteriales bacterium
GAAGAGAATGGGGGTGCAGTCGGCGGTGAAAACCACCAGGGCCAGGCCGGGGGTATTGGTAACAAGGGCATCGCATTCCGCCAGATGGGGGGCGAAGAGCCCGGCCCCCCGATCCTTTTCCGAGACGGTGCGGACAATGTCCGAATGGGTCTGGTGGGACAGCACCACATTCTGCACGTCAAAGCCGATGCAGCTGCCCAGGCGGCGGTAATTCTCCAGCACATTCTCCGGGTCGTCTCCCCGGCTGGTGCCGATGTTCAGCGATTCCAGATGCCCCCTGCTCACCCCGCCCAGGCGGGTGGTGAAGCAGTGGGGGACGCAGATGCCCTCTGCGGTGAGATATTCCAGGGAATCCCGGGTTTTTGTTTCAATCATGGCGTTTTCTCCAAGGGAAAATCAATGCTCCATTCCTTCGGCCTTGTCCTTTTGCATGCAGCATTTCTTGTATTTCTTTCCGCTGCCGCAGGGGCAGGGGTCATTGGGGCCCACCTTCTTGGCGGCGGTGCGGACGGGGGCCTTCTTCACGGCGGTTACTCCGGCAGCGGCGGCACCGGTTTCCTTGGCCACCTTCTCCCGGCGAATCTCCTGCTGGGGGCGCACCTGCACCAGCAGCAGACGGCGCACCGTCTCTTCCCGGATGGCCTGAATCATGGCCTGGAACATCTGGTAGCCTTCCTCTTTGTAGGCAATCACCGGGTCATGCTGGCCGTAGGCCCGCAGACCGATGCCCTGCTTCAAATCGTCCATGGCATCGATGTTGTCCATCCAGTATTCGTCCACCACCCGCAGCATGATAACCCGCTCCAGCTCCCGCATCAGCTTCTCGCCGTAGGCGGCCTCCTTGGCCTGGTAGGTGGCCTGGGCAATCTGCTCCAGGATTTCTGCGGCCTGGTGGGTGTCCTTGCCCATCAGCTGGTTCTTCCGGCCCTCCAGGGTGCCCTTGGCGCAGAAGATGCCCTCGAAGAGGTTGGCCAGCACCCCCAGGCTGTCCTGGGTGACCATGCCGCCGGCATCGGCCAGGGCGGTGGTAACGGTGGAGTCCACCACGCCGGAGAGCATGGTCTGGATGCTCTCCTTCAGGTCCTCGCCGTCCAGCACCTTCTGGCGCTGGGCGTAGATGACCTCACGCTGGACATTCATCACGTCGTCGTATTCCAGGACGTGCTTTCTGGTTTGGAAATTCCGGCTTTCCACGGTTCTCTGGGCGTTTTCCACGGCACCGGAGAGAATCTTGGCATCAATGGGGGTGTCCTCGTCCAGGCCCAGGGTATCCATCATGCCCATGACCCGGCCTGCGGCGAACAGGCGCATCAAATCGTCCTGCATACTCAGGTAGAAGCGGCTCTCGCCGGGGTCACCCTGGCGGCCGGAACGGCCCCGGAGCTGGTTGTCAATCCGCCGGGACTCGTGGCGCTCGGTGCCGATGATGAACAGGCCCCCGGCCTGGCGCACCTTTTCCGCCTCGTCGGCGATTTCGGATTTATACTGCTTCAGCAGCTCACTGTAGCGCTGCCGGACTTCCAGAATTTCCGGGTCGCTGGTTTCGGCGTAGGAGTCCGCCTCCACCAGCAGGGCATCCTCCACCCCCTGCTTGCGAAGGGCATCCTTGGCCAGATATTCGGCGTTGCCTCCCAGCATAATGTCGGTGCCACGACCGGCCATGTTGGTGGCGATGGTGACGGCACCAAATTTACCGGCCTGGGCCACAATCTGGGCCTCCAGCTCGTGGTATTTGGCGTTGAGGACATTGTGGGGAATGCCCTCCCGCTTCAGCAGCTTGCTGAGGATTTCACTTTTTTCAATGGAGATGGTGCCCACCAGCACAGGCTGGCCCTTGGCGTGGCATTCCTTCACCTGCTGAATGATGGCCCGGAATTTGCCCGCCTCGGTTTTGTATACCACATCCGAATGGTCAATTCTGGCAATGGGCCGGTTGGTGGGAATCTCCACCACGTCCAGCTTGTAGATGGCCTCGAATTCCTCCTGCTCCGTCAGGGCCGTGCCGGTCATGCCGGAGAGCTTGTCATACAGCCGGAAGAAATTCTGGAAGGTGATGGTGGCCAGGGTTTTGCTCTCCCCGGCCACGGTGACGCCCTCCTTGGCCTCAATGGCCTGGTGCAGACCCTCGTTGTAGCGGCGGCCATACATCAGGCGGCCGGTGAATTCATCTACAATGATGATTTCTCCGTCCTTCACCACATAGTCAATGTCCCGCTTCATCAGGCCCCGGGCCTTCATGGCCTGGTTGATGTGGTGGGACAGAGTGGCGTTTTCGGAGTCCGCCAGGTTTTCCACCCCGAAGAACCGCTCGGCCTTGGCAACGCCGTCGCTGGTCAGGCCCACGGTGCGGGACTTCTCGTCCACATAGTAGTCGCAGTCGAAGGTATCGTGGTCTTCCTTGTCCTCGGTTTTGGCGAAGACCTTCTTGTGCAGGGTGGCCACAAACTGGTCGGCCATCTCATACAGCTTAGAGGAATCCTCCCCCTTGCCGGAGATAATCAGGGGGGTTCTGGCCTCGTCGATGAGGATGGAGTCCACCTCGTCCACAATGGCGAAGGCGTGGCCCCGCTGCACCAGCTCCTGCTTGTAGATGGCCATATTGTCCCGCAGGTAGTCGAAGCCCAGCTCGTTGTTGGTGCAGTAGGTGATGTCGGCGGCGTAGCTGTCCCGGCGCTGGGCGGGGGTCATGCCGGGAATCACCAGGCCCACGGACAGACCCATGTAGCGGTAGACCTTGCCCATCCACTCGGAGTCACGCTTGGCCAGGTATTCGTTTACCGTGACCACATGCACCCCTCGGCCGGTGAGGGCGTTGAGATAGCAGGGCAGGATAGCCACCAGGGTTTTGCCCTCGCCGGTTTTCATCTCGGCAATGCGGCCCTGGTGGAGCACAATGCCGCCGATGAGCTGCACAGGGTAGGGCCGCATACCCAGCACCCGGTCCGCCGCCTCCCGGATGGCGGCAAAGGCCTCGGGCAGCAGCTGGTCCAATGTGGCGCCGGCGTTCAGCCGGTCTTTGAATTCCTGGGTCTTGGCCTTCAGTGCCTCCTCGGACAGGGCCTTATACTCCGCCTCCAGGCTGAGAATGGCATCCACCGTGGGTTGAATTTTCTTGATTTCCCGCTGGGAGCGGGTACCGAATATTTTCGCAATCAGACTCATTTTGGCCTCCTTTGAGGAATTTAATGGTGGGCAGAGACATAGATTCTCAAGATTATATCACAGTTAAGCGGAAAAATATAGCATGAATTGTGAACAAATTGATTTTGGCTCGGGCAGACCCTTATTTCCACCCCAGCCCGGCGAAGAATGCCTGGATTTCCGCCTCTCCTGCCTCCACCCGGCCCTGCTGGAAATTGGGCTTGCCGCCGCCCCGGCCCCCCAGTGCGGCGGTCATATCCTTGCCCAGGGGGCGCAAATCCGTCTGCCGGTCTGCCAGGCAGTAGCCGTAGCCGCCGCTGCTCTGGGAGAATACCGCTGCCGTGCCGCCGCAGACCTGGGCAATGCCGTCGGCCAGCTCCCGGAGCCCCACACTGTCCAGCCCCGGCTCCAGCCGGAGGACGTTGCCCGCCCCGGCGCACATCCTCGCCGTCAGGGCGAACAGCTGCCGCTGCAGCTCCACAATCCGGTATTTCTGGGCCGCCATCTGGGCGGCGAAGCTCTGGGCGGCGCTGCCCACCTGGTCTGCCGGGACGGAGAACACGTGGGAGGCGGCGGTGCTTTCCTCCAATACCCGGTTCAGGTATTCCAGGGCCTGGGCTCCGCAGGACATTTCAATCCGGCTGCCTCCCCGGAAGGGGACGGAGGAATAGAGCTTAATCAGACCGATTTCCCCGGTGGCGCTGACATGGGTGCCACAGCAGGCGCAGATATCATAGCCGGGAATCTCCACAATCCGCACCGGCCATTCCAATGCCTTTTTGCTCCGGTAGGGGATGGCGGGCAAGGCCTCTTGGGTGGGATACCAGCACCTTATGGGGAGATTCTGCCACACCGCCCGGTTGGCCTCTGCCTCAATGTCAGCCAGGGCCTGGGGAGGGATCACCCCGTCGAAGTCGATAACCGTCCGCTCCTGCCCCATGTGGAAGCCGGTGTTGCTCACCCCATAGCGCCGATGGAGAATGCCGGAGACAATGTGCTCCCCGGAGTGCAGCTGCATCCGGCGGAACCGGGGCTCCCAGTGGATTTCTCCCTCCACCGTGGTGCCGGGCTCCAGGGGGCCGCCGCAGAGGTGAACCACCGTGTCCCCCCGCTCCCGGACATCCAGCACCGGAACATCCCCCAGATACCCGGTATCCGCCGCCTGTCCGCCCCCCTCGGGGTAAAAGCAGGTGGCGTCCAAAATAACCTCAAATCCCTTCTCCGTTTCCGTGCAGGAGCATACCTGCCCCTGGAACCGGGTTCGGTGGGAATCTTCATAGTATAGTTTCTGGGTAGACATAAGGCAATTCCTTTCAAAAGCAATGCATTCATCGCCCCGTATTATACCATTATCCCCCACGCATTGCAACGAAGCAAAGGAACAAAAATCCCCGGGAAATCAGAATAAAAACCGTCAAATCCGGCCCATGCCCCTCCCGGCTTCCCAGGGGAGGGCGGCGCAGCTAAGCAAAAAAATTCTTTTACTACTGTTCAAATGGGAAAAAATGATGTAGAATAGATTCCGTGTGGCGTTTTGACCATGAACTTTACTTGGAGGTGATCGGTTTGCCCTCGGTTTATGCCCATTTTCGCTTTGGAGACCAAGCGGCAAAGACGTTGCCGGAGTCCCTTCAGCGCTCCATTCAGCGCTTCCCCCAGCTGTTCAGTCTGGGTGTGCATGGGCCGGATTTTTTCTTTTTCTACCAACCCCTGTTCCCAACCCAGATGGGCAGCCTGGGCGGCTGGTTCCATGAGCTGACAGGCCGGGAGTTTTTCCAGCGGGCGGTGCTCCATTGGAAGGACAACCCCTCCGAGGGGGCCACGGTGTACCTGTACGGCGTACTGTGCCACTTCGCCCTGGACTCTGCCTGCCATCCCCTGATAGAGTCTGCCTCTGCCGGGAAAACGCCGGGGCACACGGAGCTGGAAACGGAGTTCGACCGGGTGCTCCTGACCCGGGACGGCAAGGTTCCCGCCTACCGGCAAAACCTGGGCAAGCGGGTGAAGCTCACCTGGGGGGAATGCGTTACCATATCCGGCTTCTACCCCCCGGCTACGCCCTATACCGTCCGGCGCAGCGTCCGGATGATGGCGGCGGTCTGCCGGATAATGACCATGAACAACCGGAAGCTGCTGCAAGCCATCTTCCGCCTGGGCGGCGAGTACGCCAGCCAGATGGTGATGTATTCCCGGCCCAACCACCGCTGCGCTGCCTATATCCCCCAGCTGGATGGGCTGTATGCCCAGGCCCTGGAGCGTCTGCCCGGCATGGCTGCCCAGCTGGATGCCTATATCCGGCAGGGAACCCCCCTGGGGGCGGAGTTCGACGTGAATTTCAACGGCGAGGAAACCATACTACATAACACGGAAGAGAGAATGCAATGAAAAAGTTACAGAAAATGCTGAACCTGACCCTACAGGAGTGGAACTGGGTGCTTTATGATATCGGCAACTCCGCCTTTATCCTTTTGGCTACGGCCATTGTGCCCATTTATTTCCACGCCCTTACCGATGCCGCCGGACTGAGCGAGGCCCAGTATGTCTCCTTCTGGGGCTATTCCACCTCCATTGCCACCATTGTGGTGGCGGTGCTGGCCCCCATCTGCGGAACGCTGGCAGACCATAAGGGCTTCAAAAAGCCCATATTTACCCTGTGTATGCTGCTGGGGGTTCTGGGCTGCGCCGCCCTGGGGGCCGCCTGGTCCTGGCTGAGCTTTCTGGTTATCTACATCATTTCCCGTATCGGCTTCAATTCCAGCCTGGTGTTCTACGATGCCATGCTGCCGGAAATCACCACCGAGGAGCGGATGGACAATGTGTCCACCGTGGGCTACGCCCTGGGCTATATCGGCTCGGTGATTCCCTTTGTGGTCTGCCTGCTGGTGGTGCTGAACGCCGAAGCCCTGGGGCTCTCCGGCAGTGCCGCCATGGTGATTGCCTTTGCCATCACTGCCGCCTGGTGGGCGCTGTGCACCCTGCCCCTGCTGAGGAGCTACCAGCAGCGGGCCTACAGCTCCCATTCCGGCAACCCCTTCACCGCCTCCTTCCGCCGCCTGGGCAAGACCTTCCGCCAGGCCCGGCAGCAGCGGCACATCTTTTTGTACATGGTGTCCTTCTTCTTCTTTATTGACGGCGTGTACACCATCATCGGCATGGCCACCACCTATGGCCAGAGCCTGGGCCTGGACAGCACCGGGCTGCTGCTGGCCCTGCTGGTGACCCAGATTGTGGCCTTCCCCTGCTCCATCTTCTTCGGCAAGCTGTCCGCCAGGTTCGAAACCGGCAGGCTGATTAAAATCTGCATCGTCTGCTATACCGGCATCACCATCTTCGGCGTGTTCCTGAAGGATTTGTGGCAGTTCTGGACTCTGGCTGTGCTGGTGGGTATGTTCCAGGGGGGCATCCAGGCCCTGAGCCGTTCCTACCTGGGCAAAATCATTCCCCCGGAGCAGAGCGGCGAATACTATGGCCTGATGGATATCTTCGGCAAGGGGGCCGATGCCATGGGCCCGGCCATTATCGCCTTGGCCACCAATCTGATGGGGGACAAAACAGTGCACATCTTCGGTACGGAGCTGAAGGGCCAGAACATCGGCGTCGGCTGCCTGGTGTTCCTGTTTGCCATTGGCTTCGTCCTCTTCCTCAAGGCAGACCGGCTGAACAGGGAGCGCAAGGCCGCCAAGGTCTGAATAGGATTCCGATAAACAATGCCCCGGGCGGTTCGTAGGTGAACCGCCCGGGGCGTTTTTGGCTTATTTGGCATTGCCGGAGGGGGTGGACGCAGGGCCCACGCTGCTTCCGGCAGTCAGGGAAAAGGGGACGCTGATGTGGCGGGTGCGGCCAGTGGCGATCTGCTCCCGGAGCACCCGGTAGCTGGCCTCGGCCAGGGCCACGGCGGACTGGGCCACGGTGGTGAGCCGGGGGATGAAGTACTGCCCATAGGGCAGACCGTCGAACCCGGCCACGGAGATATCCTCCGGAATCCGCAGACCGTGGTCCCGGATGCAGCGCATGGCCCC
This sequence comes from uncultured Eubacteriales bacterium, assembly GCA_900549495.1. GTDB lineage: Bacteria > Bacillota > Clostridia > Oscillospirales > Oscillospiraceae > Faecousia. The sequence goes on from UROL01000042.1 coordinate 7,161, forward strand.
CAGGGCCATGACGTCGGCCATGGCAAACACGGCGGTAATCTCCCCCCGGTCTGCCAGAATCCGTTCCATGGCCCGGTATCCTCCGTCGAAGGAGAAGCGGGCGGCCTGGTAGGCGGCAATTCGGGCTTCCGAGCCGACCACAGCCAGCTCACAGCCCCGCAGCCGGTTTCGGCTGATTTCCGATACGGCGGTGTCGCCGCCAATCACCGCAATTTCCCGGTGGCCGTGCTTCACCAGCAGGGAAAAAACGGTTCTGGCTGCGGCAATGTCGTCGGTGCTGACGCTGGACAGCCCCTGGAAGGGGAGCCCCCGGGCGGAGTTGGTCACCAGCACCGTAGGCAGGCTCAGGCTCTCGTAGTCCGAAAGGAAATTCTGGGCGGTGCCGCCGTAGAACAGGATTCCCAGGGGCTTGCGCTCCCGGGAGAGCTTACTGGCCCGGCGAACCTCGTTGTCGTCCTCGTCGATGTAGTCCACCATCAGGGGGCGCTGCTCCTGGGAGGCCAGCTCCTGTAGAGTCTCCACCATCTGGGCGAAGAGCTCGTTGGCCCGGCCCTTGACAATCACCAGCAATGCATCGCTGCTTTGCCGCTTGAGACTTTGGGCGCTGGCGTTAATCTCAAAGCCGTATTGCTGGGCCAGAGCCAGGATCTGCTCCCGGGCCTTGGGGCTGACGTTGGGCTGGTGATTCAGCGCCCGGGAGACCGTGCCCAGGGAGTAGCCGGAGAGCTTGGCAAGATCCCGGATTGTCATATCAGCCCTTTACCGCACCTGCGGCCACACCCTTGATGATGTGCTTCTGGCAGAACATATACACAATGATAATGGGAATGATGCTGAGCATAATAACGGCCATGGTAGCGCCCAGGTCAACGGTGCCGTAGCTTCCCTTTAGATACTGGACATGGATGGGGATGGTGAGATACTTGGTGCGATCCAATACCAGATAGGGCAGCAGGTAGTCGTTCCATACCCACATCAGCTCCAGGATGCCCACGGAAATCAGGGTAGGCTTGAGCATGGGCAGCACCACCTGGAAGAAGGTCTGCACCGGGGAGCAGCCGTCGATGGCGGCGGCCTCTTCTATTTCAATGGGAAGCCCCTTGACAAAGCCGGTGAACATGAAGATGGCCAGTCCTGCGCCAAAGCCCAGATAGACAATGGGGATGGTATAGGGGGTGTTCAGCTTCAGCATATCGGCGGTGAAGGTCAGGGTGAACATCACCATCTGGAAGGGGACAATCATGGAGAACAGGCACAGGTAGTAGAAGATTTTGGAGCCCAGGCTATTTACCCGGCAGATATACCAGGCGGACATGGAGCAGAACAGCAAAATCAGGAACACCGAGGCCACGGTGATGAACAGGCTGTAGGATACGGATTTCAGGAAGGGATAGTTGCCGAAGGTCAGGCCCTTGATGTAGTTGCCCCAGCCCATGAAGGTCTCGGAATTGGGCAGGGCGAAGGGGTTCATATTGACGGCGTTGTTGGACTTGAAGGAGTTGATCAGCACCTCAAGAATGGGCATAATCCAGGCAAGGCTCAGCAGGGCGAAGAGAACCGACATTACCTTGCTCAAGGGGGAATACAGGATGTGCTTCTTGTTCATTACTGTTGAACCTCCTTCCGGCGGGTGACAAATTGCTGGGTCAGGGCGAGAACGGCCACCAGGATAAAGAAGATGACGGCCTTGGCCTGGGCCGCACCGTGCCACTTCTTGCTGATGGTGTAGGTGCTGTAGATGTTCAGTGCCAGCAGCTCGGTCATGTTCACCTTGGCGCCGTTTACAATCACGTTGGGCAGTCCTCCGGTCAGAGCCATGTTCTGGTCGAAGAGCTTGAAGGAGTTGGTCAGGGTCAGGAAGGTGCACACGGTAACAGAGGGCATCACATTGGGGATAATCACCCGGAACAGGGACTGGGCGCCGGTGGCGCCGTCAATCTTGGCTGCCTCCAGCATATCCTCCGGCACGGATTGCAGACCGGCGATGTAGATAATCATCATATAGCCAATCTGCTGCCAGGCCACCAGAATCACCAGACCCCAGAAGCCATAGGTGGCGTTGGCGGTGAGATAGGTGCTGTAGCGCTTCAGGACGCCGTCAAAAATCATGCTCCAGATATAGCCCAGCACCACGCCGCCAATCAGGTTGGGCATGAAGAACACGGTGCGGAACAGGTTGGCACCCCGCATCCGCTGGGTCAGGGCATAGGCAATGAAGAAGGCGCAGACGTTAATCAGCAGCACGGACACCAGGGCAAACCCGGCGGTGTTCCAGAAGGCCCGGGCGAAGCCCGCATCCCTGAATGCCTTGGCGTAGTTGGCCAGGCCCACCCATTTGGCATCTCTGGGGGTGTTGAAGCTGCAGAAGGACAGGTAGATGCCCTGCATAAACGGCCAGATAAAGCCGATGATGAAGGCTGCAAAGGTGGGCAGCAGGAACAGCGGGGCATATCTGCGAATGGGCCGCTGCACCAGGGAGAGTTGTTGCTTTTTTGCCAAGAGAATCATCCTTTCTACTCTGGGATGCTTGCGGCCCCGCCGTGGTGCGGCCCGCAAACCGGCATGGGGCCATCTGTAGTGGGCTGCATCACCGGGGGCAGGGGGCCGGGACGATGCACCCCGCTACAGACGGAGGCCATGCATACGGAAAAAGCGGGGCGGGCAGTGTGCCCGCCCCGTTCATTGGGTTAATTTGTCAATCAGCCGTTTACGGTGTTGTACTCGATGGCCCAGCCGTCTACGAAGGCTTCAACCACCTTGGCCCAGTTGGCGTCGTTCTGGTCAGCGGAGTAGTTGGCCAGAGCGGTGACAACGGTAGCTCTCCAGGAGTCCACGTTGGGGGTGTAGTTGAAGGCCCAGGTCACAGGGTACTTGCCCTCGGACAGCAGAGCGTTGCCGTCAACGATGAACTTGTTGGTGGAGTCGGGGCAGTGCTTGAAGGGAACGGCACCCAGCTGTGCAACATAGGTAGCGGAGGCATCGGGGTCGGTAACCAGCCACACCAGGAAGTCGATGGAAGCCTGGATGTCAGCCTGGGAAGCCTTGGCATTGATGGCCCAGCAGTTCTCGGTGCCGGAGCACAGAGCAGCATTCTCTTCGCCTTCCACGCCGCAGTAGATGGGAATCATGGCCAGCTCGTCGTCGGTCATGCCGCCATCGATGAGGCCAGCGTACTCCCAAGTGCCGTTCTGATAGAAGGCAGCCTTGCCCTCGATGAACTGAGCCTTGGACTCGTCGCCGGTGGAGGTGGTCAGGGAAGTGGCATCGGCAGCGGTATCATTGATGTACAGATCCCAGATGTTCTTGAAGTTGTCCATGTAAGCGCCGGTGATGGTAGCGGGCATCTCGGTGACCTCGTCATCCCGGAACTCGTAGTACAGGGGCATGTTGGCCAGGTGGCCGGAGAAACGCCAGGAAGAGGAGCCGTCCAGACCGGCAGCGGAGAAGGCATCGAAGCCCAGCTCGTCGGCACGGGCGTGGATGTCGTCGGCAACGGCCTTCAGGGAGGCGAAATCAACGATTTCGTCCAGGCTGTGGCCAGCCTTTTCCAGCAGCTTGGTGTTGACAATGATGCCGAAGGACTCGTAGCAGTTGGGGATGGCCTTCAGCTCGCCCTCTGCGTTGTACAGGTTGAAAGCGTCGGTGTTCAGCTCAGCGGCGATGGCGGTGTCGGTGAGATCCAGTGCGTAATCGTCCCAGTCTTCCAGGCCGGCCATGTTGCCGATGTTGAAGATGGTGGGAGCGCTGCTCTTACTCATCTCGCCGGTGAGGGTGTCGGAGTACTGGCCGGAAGCGGCGGTGACGACCTTGACCTGCACGCCGGTCTTGGCGGTGTAGGTGGCGGCCAGCTCCTGAAGAGCGCCGTCGAATTCGGGCTTGAAGTTCAGGTAGTAGACAGAGCCGGTTTCCTCAGCGGAGACCATCACTGCCATACTCAGGACCATGGCAACAGCCAGGAGCATTGCAAGAAGTTTCTTCATAAATTTTTCCTCCTTAAATTTTGGAACTGGAACCGTTTCCAGTTCTTGAAACTAATTCTATCACCTTTTTTTCCCGAAATGAAAAGAGTTTTTTGTGCAGGAAATATAAAATCGCCGTTTTCCATAAGAATGGCCCCTGATTTCTGGTGAATTTGACAAGAGCCATCCGCCCTCCTGCGACGAAGAAAGCGCCAACCCACCTTGGGCTGGCGCTTCCACGGCTCTGGGGAGGCCCCAGAGGGTTCTTTATTTCAGGTCGGCGTACAAATCCCGGCCATACACACCGGCATCAATCAGGGCCCGGAAGCTGTTCACCACGGATTCCTTGTCCTCTTTGTAGGTGACGCCGAACCACTTGTCGGTGGTGGGCAGCACCTTGACGGTGCACTGCTCCCGGCGGAGCATTCCGCCGATGAGGGTGGGGAGCAAATATTCTGCCTTGGCAGGATTTCCGGGGACATCCTCCCGGAAGAAGACGGCAAACTGCTCCTCCAATACCCGCAGGAACCAGGGAATTTCCCCCTGCGCCCCGGGGAAGGCCCACATATTCATGGACACCAGATTGTTCAAATCCAGGGCCTTGCCGTCGGCCTCTGCGCCGCCGGGGGTCTTTATGATGTTCCGGGTCTCCACCACGTCTGCCACGTGGGTGCCGTGGACGGTGCAGATGCCCCGGGTGACACCGCCGCTGTCGGACAGGGTGTTGCCCAGGATGAAGCCCGCCATGGCGATGGCATTTTCATTATGCTGAAGCATCAGCCAGTCGTGGAGCTCCTGATAGGCCTGCTTGCCGTAGTAGTCGTCGGCATTGATGACGGCGAAGGGCTCCCGGATCAGCTCTCTGGCGGCCAGCACGGCCTGACCGGTGCCCCAGGGCTTTGTGCGGCCCTCCGGCACGGTGCACCCGGCGGGAAGATCCCGGAGATCCTGGAAGACATAGTGCACTTCTACATTGATTTTTTGACAAAGAGCTTCAATACGGTTGCCAATACGCTGGCGGAAATCCGCCTCGATATCCTTCCGAATGACAAAAATCAGCTTGTTGAATCCGGCGGCGATGGCATCGTGGACGGAGTAGTCCATGATGATTTCGTCATTCAGCCCCACCGGCTCCAGCTGCTTAATGCCGCCGCCGAAGCGGGAACCGATTCCTGCCGCCATTACCAGCAAAGTGGTTTTCATGGTCATCGGCCTCCTTCATTCTTTTCTTGCCCCTACACAGTAGCATATTTTGACGCATTTGTCCATAAAAATATTCTACAAAAAGGAAAATTGCCGCCGGTCAGGGGAGGAAACGGAATTCCATAAAGTCGAAATCGCAGCCTGGTAGGAACAGGAAGGTGACCTCCTGCTTTCCCGTCACCCCCTCCAGGGGGAATTCTCTGGTTTGGTAGTCGTCGCATCCGGCAAACTCCACCATCCGGCGCTGCTGGGCTCCCTGAGAGGTAAAGAGGATGTGGATGGTATTGCTTTCCAGCTTGCTCCGGCCCCGGATGGCCAGGCCCCGGAAGCCGGTTTCGCCGAAGTCCAGCCCCCGGAATACCAGGGACACATTGTTGCCGATGCCCTCCACGCTGCTATCGGTGAGGGTGAATTTGTCGCCGTAGACACTGGTGTAGCCGGTGGCGGGGATGGTTTCCCAGGCCAGGGAACGCTCCCGGAAGCGGAAGCCCCGGATGTGTATCTTGCTGTCCAGCTCGATACCCAGCACGTCCCGGCCGGTCAGGGCCTCGTCCAGCCGGTAGGTTTCGTCCTGATACACGTTCCACTGGGTGACCTTGTCATAGACCCGCTGGCCAATCATCCGGCTGCCGGGGGCATAGGCTGTCTCTTATACACATCTGACGCTGCCGACG
>UROL01000043.1 GCA_900549495.1 uncultured Eubacteriales bacterium
AAGGCTATTCGTCGGCAGCGTCAGATGTGTATAAGAGACAGATCCAAATCCAGCATGGTCACGGCGTATTCTCCCCGGCTCTTGTTCATCAGCCCTGCAATGTTGATGCCCTCGGCAGCCACGGCGGTGGTGAAGCGGCTCAGGGAGTTGGGAATGTTGCGGTGGAGAATGCAAATCCGCCCGGCGGCGGTGCAAACCCCCATGTCGCAGTTGGGGAAGTTGACGGAATTGACGATATTGCCGTTTTCCAGATAATTCATCATTTCCTTCACTGCCATTTTGGCACAGTTATCCTCGGATTCCTCGGTGGAGGCCCCTAAATGGGGAATGGCAATACAGCCGGGCATGGCGGCGGTTTTGTCGTTGGGGAAATCAGTGACATACCGTGCCACCTTGCCGCTGGCCAGCGCCGCTGCCATGGCATCGTCATCCACCAGCAAATCCCGGGCAAAGTTCAAAATGATAACCCCATCCTTCATGCGGGCAATGGTTTCGGCGTTGACCATCTTCCGGGTGTCGTCCAGCAGGGGGGTGTGCAGGGAAATGATGTCGCAGGTTTCAAAAATATCCTCCCGCCGGGCAACTCTGGTAATCTGGCTGTCCAGATGCCAGGCGGCATCGATGGAAATAAAGGGGTCGCAGCCATACACCTCCATGCCCAGCCGTTGGGCTGCATTGGCAAGGGGGCCGCCCACGGCACCCAGCCCAATTACACCCAGCTTCCGCCCCAGCATTTCGTGACCGGCAAACTGGGATTTGCCCTTTTCCACCTTCTTGGCCACATCCCCCTCCGGGGCGATGGAGTTCACCCAGTTAATACCCCCAACCACATCCCGGCAGCCCAGCAGCAGCCCGCACAATGTCAGCTCCATGACACTGCGGGCGTTGGCACCGGGGGTATTGAACACCACAATGCCCTTTTGGGCGCATTTGTCCAGGGGAATGTTATTGACACCGGCACCGGCCCGGGCAACCGCCAGCAGCCCCTCCGGCAGCTCCAAATCGTGCATGGCGGCGCTGCGCACCAGAATGCCCTCTGCCTCTGGCAGCTGTTCGGTGAGCTGATAATCCTCCCGCCATAGGGCGGTTCCCTTGGGGGATATTTTATTCAGATAGTGAATTCGATACATGGCCCTTCCTCTTTCCAAATCACAGATTCTTCTTTTCAAAATCGTCCATGAAGCTGACCAGCGCCTCCACACCGGCCTTCGGCATGGCATTATAAATGCTGGCACGCATCCCGCCTACGGAGCGGTGCCCCTTTAGATTTTTCAGCCCGGCGGCATCTGCTTCTGCCACAAATTTTGCATTGAGCTGATCGTCTCCGGTGACAAAGGTGACGTTCATCAGGGAGCGATCCTTCTTTTCCACTGTGCCGTAGAACAGCCGGCTCCCATCCAGGTAGTCATAGAGAATTTTTGCCTTCTCTTCGTTGCGCTGCTTCATGACCTCCAGGCCACCCTGGTTCAGCAGCCACCGGAACACCTTGCCGCAGATGTAAATATTGTAGCAGGGCGGGGTGTTGTACATGGAGCCGTTGTCGGCGTAGGTTTTGTAGCGCAGCATGGTGGGGGTATTGGGATACACGTTATCGGTAATCAAATCCTCCCGGAGAATGCCAATGACCACACCCGCCGGGCCGATGTTCTTCTGTACGCCGCCATATACAAAGCCGTACTTGGTCACGTCCATTGGCTCAGACAGGAAGCAGCTGGACACATCGGAGACAAGCAGCTTCCCCTTGGTGTCGGGCAGCTGGGTGAAGCGGGTGCCGTAGATGGTGTTGTTCTGGCAGATGTATACATAGTCGGCATTTTCACTGACAGGCAGGTCGGAGCAATCGGGAATGTAGCTGAAATTCCGGTCGGCAGAGGAGGCGATGGCATTGGCCTGGCCGTACATCTGGGCCTCCTTCCACGCTTTCTTGGCCCACACGCCGGTGATGATATAATCGGCAACACCATGGGGCATCAGATTCATGGGAACCATGGAAAACTGCGTATGGGCACCGCCCTGGAGGAACAGCACCTTGTAATTTGCCGGAATGTTCAGCAGCTTCCGCAGATCCTCCTCGGTTTGGTCGAAGATATTCTGGTATACCTTGGAGCGGTGGCTCATTTCCATTACGGACATTCCGCTTCCCTGGTAGTCCAGCATTTCGGCGGCAGCCTCCCGCAGAACCTCCTCCGGCAGCACCGCCGGACCGGCAGAAAAATTATAAACACGCATGGGTCTTCCTCCTTCTTATTTTGCGATAAATTCTTCCAGCAGCTTATAGCCGTCGGGCTGGAAATTGTCAGCTTGCCGGGCGTTTTCTTCGGTGAGCCGATCCCGCTTCCGCAGTTGGCGGGTGCTGTCATAAATGAGATAGGGCACCGGGTCGGCGGTATGGGTGCGGATGGCAAGGGGGGTGGGGTGGTCCGGCAGAATCAGCATCCGGTAATCTTCCCCGGCTGCCTCCATGGCAGCCTTGATGGGGGCAATTAGGCGGCTGTCCAGATATTCTATGGACTTGACCTTGTCCTGAATGCGGCCCTGGTGCCCCATTTCGTCCGGCGCTTCCACATGGATATAGGCAAAATCACAGCCGTCCTTCAGCAGGGCATCCACGGCAGCCTGGGCCTTACCCTCGAAATTGGTGTCGATGGAGCCGGTGGCACCGGGGACGTTGTATACCCGCATCCCGGCCCCCACGGCAATGCCCTTGAGCAGGTCTACGGCGGAAATCATGGCCCCGGTCAGCCCGGTTTTCTCCCGGAAGCTCTGCACCTGGGGCTTGGTGCCCGCCCCCCAGAACCACAGGGAGTTGGCCTTGTGCTTCCCAGCAGCAGCTCTTGCAAGGTTCAGAGGATGATTATTCAGAATCTCATAGCTTCGCTCCATCATTTCCCGCAAAACTGCCTCCTGGGGCAGATAGGGGCCGATTGCATGGCCCAGATGGTCGTGGGGCGGCTCCAAGGGACTGAGACGACCCTGCTTCCATACCAGAATATGCCGATAGCTGGTTCCTGTGTAAAACTGAAAGCGGCTGCTGTTAAATTCCCTCCGAATGGCATCCATCAGCACATCGGCATCGGCGGTGGAAATCTCACCGGAGCTGTGATCCAGGATAATTTTCTGGTCATAGGGCTGATTTTCGGTGAGAGTAACCAGATTGCTCCGGAAAATTACGTCATCGTCGTCCATTGCCACCCCTACACTAAGGGCTTCCAGGGGAGATCGGCCGGAATAATTGGCGGCTGGGTCATAGCCCAGCACCGATAGGTTGGCAACGTCGCTGCCCGGCGCCATCCCGGCAGGTACATTCTGCACGGTGCCCAGGGTGCCCATGCTTGCCAGCGCATCCATCACCGGCGTGACAGCTGCTTCCAGCGGGGTCTTCCCCCCCAGGGCGGCAACCGGCTGGTCTGCCATGCCGTCGCCCAATACGACAATGTATTTCATAGCCCATTCTCCTCGTGGCTAATATTTGTCCGCCTGCTGCGGACAATGGATATTTTTATACGGATTCATCATACCATTTTCCACCGGGGAATACAATGGATAAATCAGACAGAATATTCCCTGATATTGAATGGCCAGGTATGCAAAATTGCAAAACGTACAAATGTATTTCACTTGACGACTGGCAGGGGCTGTGATATGATAGTATTCAGGACAGTGCGGGGTTTCCCCCATTGCCGGAAAGAGAGGAAAATTCTAAGATGCAGGAATATTCCATTGAATTGGCAGCGCCGGGCAGCGAAGAAATCTTTGCCCGCATTCAAACGGAAAGCTGGAAGGCCGCCTTCCGGGACATTCTCACCCCGGAGGTGCTGGAAAATGCCACCCAGCTGCCCAAGGCGGTTGCCATGTACCGCCGCCTGCTGGAGCAGCACATCGGCCACGGCTACCTGCTGCGGGTGCAGGGCAGCCCCCACTGCATTGCCTGGTGGGACAAGTCCAGAGACGGTGCGGACTTTGGAGCGGAGCTTATCTGCATCCACAGCCTGCCGGACAGATGGGGAAAGGGCTACGGCACCAAGATGATGGAAGCGGTGCTGGCGGATATGAAAAAGGAGGACTTCTCCAAGGCCACACTGTGGGTGTTTGCGGAAAACCACCGGGCCCGCCGTTTCTATGAGGCCAACGGCTTTGTCCCCAACGGCATGACCAAAACCGGCCTGGGTGCGGTGGAGGCTTGCTACGAAAGAACACTATAAGCACAACCGGCGCTGCACGAAAACGCAGCGCCGGTTTTGAATTATTGCTTGTGCTTCAATGCCCCCTCCACCAGTCCCAGAAACAGGGGATGGGGCCTGTTGGGGCGGCTCTTAAACTCGGGATGGTACTGAACACCAATGTAAAAATCATTGCCCTCGATTTCCACGGTTTCCACGACATAGCCATCCGGGGAGGTGCCGCTGACGGTCAGACCGGCCTTTTCCAATTCCTCCCGGAAGCGGTTGTTAAATTCGTAGCGGTGGCGGTGGCGCTCGGAAATGTCCAGCTTGCCATAAACCCGGTGCATCTGGGTGCCAGGGACAATCCGGCATGGGTAAGCCCCCAGCCGCAGTGTGCCGCCCTTGTCGATGTCGTCGCTTTGATTGGGCAGAAAATCAATGACCTTGTGGGTGCTGTCCGGGTCGAATTCCCCGGAGTTGGCATCTGCCATCCCGGCAGCAAACCGGGCAAAGGCAATCACCGCCACCTGCATTCCCAGGCAGATGCCCAAATAGGGGAGATTGTGGGTGCGGCAGTAGTCGGCAGTGATGATTTTCCCTTCAATGCCCCGGTTGCCGAAGCCGCCGGGCACCACCACACCGGCGCAGTCCTGGAGAATCTCGCCCACATTCTGGGCATTCACCGTCTCGGAGTCAATCCACTTTATGCTGACGTGAGCACCATGGGCATAGCCTGCATGGCGCAGCGCCTCGGCAACGGACAGATAGGCATCGTGGAGCTGCACATATTTTCCCACCAGCCCGATGGTCACCTCCCGGCTGCGCCGGTGCATTCGCTCCAGCATGGCGTTCCAGTCCCTTAGGTCAATGTCCGGGGCCTGGATGCCCAGCTCCCGGCAGACAATGGCGGAAAAATTGCTCTTTTCCAGCATGATAGGGGCCTCATACAGCTCCGGCAGGGTGATGTTCTCAATGACGCAGTCCGGCTTGACGTTGCAGAACATGGCAATCTTCTGGAAAATGGCATCCTCCAAGGGCTCGTCACACCGCAGGATAATGATATCCGGCGTTACCCCCATGCCCTGCAATTCCTTCACGGAATGCTGGGTGGGCTTGGATTTGTGCTCATCCGAGCCCCGGAGGAAGGGCACCAGGGTCACATGGATGAACAGACTGTTTTCCTTCCCCACCTCCAGAGAAACCTGACGGGCGGCCTCCAAAAAGGGCTGGGACTCAATGTCACCAATGGTGCCGCCAATTTCCGTAATCACCACATCGGCATGGGTTTTCTGGGCCACAGAATAGACGAATTCCTTGATTTCATTGGTGATATGGGGAATCACCTGCACCGTGGAGCCCAGGTATTCCCCCCGGCGCTCCTTGTTCAGCACATTCCAGTAAACCTTGCCGGTGGTGAGATTGGAGTATTTGTTCAGGTCTTCGTCAATAAACCGCTCGTAATGCCCCAAATCCAGGTCGGTTTCCGCACCGTCCTCGGTGACGTACACCTCCCCGTGCTGATAGGGACTCATGGTGCCTGGGTCAACGTTAATATAGGGATCCAGCTTCTGGGCGGCAACCTTCAGCCCTCTGGCCTTCAGCAGCCGCCCCAGGGAGGCGGCGGTGATGCCCTTGCCCAAGCCGGACACAACGCCGCCGGTGACGAAAATAAATTTGGTATTTTTCATGTTCTCTCCTCCATAAAAAGGGCGTTCGACACCGGAGACAGCAGAAGCTGCCCCGGAAGCCGAACGCCATTGTTGGTATTCGGATTAAAAATCATAGGAGCGGATAATGTTTTCCGCCACCTGCCGCCGGGGCAGGCGCATGTCCATGGCCTGCTTCTCGATGAAATAATGGGCATCCTGCTCCTTCATATGGTGGTGCTCCATCAGCAGCCACTTGGCCCGGTTGACTACCCGGATATCCGCCATCTTCTCCTGCAAGCTCTGGTTGGCCTTTTCCAGCTTGGATAGCCGGGCGGTCATGGCAGTCAGCAGCCGGACGGCGGTGTAAAAGCCCTGCCGGGTGGTGGGCTTGCCCAGGGTGAGCACACCGCTGTCTTCCACCTGGGTGCACACCTGGTCGTATACCTCGTTTTTCACCAGCAGCAGAATACCGGCGGTTCCCTCGGCCAGATCCAGGGCCAGCTCCACGCCGAACTCGTCAGCCAGAGGCGCATTGATGATTACAATATCTGCCGGACTGTCCAGCAGCAGCCGCCGGGCCTCACCGGCATCTCCTGCCCGCAGGATGGGGCCGTAGTCGTCCCGGGGGAGGTTTTCGCAGATGTAGTCGTAGAGCTTGTCCCCGCCTCCTGCCACCAGCACCCGGTATTTCCGCTTTTCCGTCGCCATAGGCAAGACCCCTACAGCATGGCCCTGGGGAGAATGGAGGCAACAAAGGGGCTGTTCTGGGCAATTTCCCGGGCCTGGCTCAGGGAACTGGGAAGCCGCTCCAATGTGGAGGTAAGGCTTTCCGGCGCAGTATATAGATTTTCATTGACAGGCGGGGGCGGCGTCAACCCCTGGCGGATGCCATCCAGTCCGGCGTGAATCAGCAGGGCATAGGCAAGATAGGGGTTTGCCATGGGATCCGGGGAACGGAGCTCAATGCGCCGGTATTCCTTCTGGGCGGCGGGAATTCGAATCAGCTGGGACCGGTTCTCCGGCGACCAGGTGATATACCGGGGGGCCTTATGCTCCCCCAGCCGCCGGTAGGAGTCCTGGGTGGGGTTGAGGAATGCGGTGATTTCCTGCACATGGGCCAGAATCCCTGCCAGGAATGCTTCGCTTCTGTCGGTGCCGTCCGGGCATTTGACAGAGATGTTGATATGCATTCCGTTGCCGGCCTGGCCCGGGATGGGCTTGGGGGAGAAGTCCGCATATAGGCCGTTACGCAAAGCGGCGGTCTGCACCACGGTTTTGAAATGCATGGCGTTGTCGGCGGCGGACAGGGCATCGGAGTAGCGAAAATCAATCTCGTTCTGGCCGGGGCCCTCCTCGTGGTGGGAGCTCTCCGGCTGGATGCCCATGTCCTGGAGGTTCAGACAGATTTCCCGGCGGATGTTTTCTCCCTTGTCCAGGGGGGCCACATCCATATATCCGGCGTGGTCGAAGGGCTCCTGGGTGGGCTCTCCGTTTTCGTCGATTTTGAACAGATAGAATTCAAATTCTGCGCCGAAATACACCTGGCACCCCAGCTCCCGGGCCTGGCGGACGGCCTGCTCCAGAATGGCCCGGCTGTCCATAGCAAAGGGGGTGCCATCCGGGTGGGTGATGTGGCAGAACATTTTCACCACCTTGCCCCGACTGGGCCGCCAGGGCAGCACATTCAGGGTAGAGGGGATGGGATGCAGGAACAAATCCGACCCCACCGGGCCGCCAAACCCGGCAATGGCAGAGGCATCAAAGGAGATGCCATGGGAAAAGGCCCGCTCCAATTCCTCCGGCATGATGGAAATGTTCTTCTGCCTTCCTGTGACATCACAAAAGGCCAGGCGGATAAATTTTACATCCTCCTGCTCTGCGTATTCATATACGTCCTCCGCCGAATAAATCATAGGCTGCCCCTTTCCATAAAAAAGAGGACACTTGCCCGGCGGCAGCTCCTCGCTCCCGCATCAGCAAACGTCCTTGTTTACGGTGTGATTATACTCCCGCTGGTAACCTCTGTCAATCTCTTTCCTCTGTGAAATTTTGCCGAATCTTGCAAGACACTGCTCTTTGAAATTCATTTATTTCACGAAATCAAAGAGGAAATCCGGTTTTATGAAAAAACGTGCTTGACATCCTGCAAGGCGTGATGTAAAATCCAGGCAAATCAGCAAGCTGCTGCATCGATGGAAAAGTGCGACAATGGCGTCGTCTGAGCCGGGCTCTGCCCCCAGACGCTCCATTGTCGCTTTTTTTATTGGATGCCGAAAAAGGAGGCGCCGTCTATGTGTTCTATCATCGGCTATGTGGGCACGCATTTCAGTGCGGAGGAGGTAACCGGCTATTTTAACAGAACTCGCTCCCGGGGCCCGGACATGACCCGGATTCTGAATCTGGGCAACGGCTTCCTGGGCTTCCACCGGCTGGCCATCATGGGCCTGGAGGAGAGCGGAATGCAGCCCTTTTCCGCCTTCGGGAATGCGGTGGTGTGCAACGGAGAGCTCTATGGCTTCCGCTCCCTGAAAAAGCAGCTGGAGGAGAAGGGCTATACCTTCCAAAGCGGTTCCGACTGTGAGCTGCTGCTGCCCCTGTACCGGGAATATGGTGTGGGGATGTTCTCCATGCTGGATGCGGAGTTTGCCCTGATTCTCTACGACGGAGCCTCCCGGCAGCTGATTGCGGCCCGGGACCCCATTGGTATCCGCCCGCTGTACTATGGCTATCTCCCCAGCGGGGAAATTATCTTCGCCAGCGAGCCGAAGAACCTGGTGGGCCTGTGCCGAAGGATTTTACCCTTCCCCCCGGGACACTATTACAAGGACGGAAAATTCGTCTGCTACCGGGATATCAGCAAGCCCGCCGCCCCAATTGAGGACGATGTGGAAACTGCCTGTAAGAAAATCCACGACAAGCTGGAAGCGGGCATTCTCAAGCGCCTGGATGCCGATGCGCCCCTGGGCTTCCTGCTCTCCGGGGGACTGGATTCCAGCCTGGTGTGCGCCGTGGCGGCACGCCACCTGAAAAAGCCCATCCAAACCTTCTCCATCGGCATGGACGTGGATGCCATCGATTTGAAGTATGCTCAGCAGGTGGCGGATTACCTGGGGGCAGACCACACCCAGGTAATTATCACCCGGGAGGATGTGCTGAAGGCCCTGCCGGAGGTGGTGGCGCTGCTGGGAACCTATGATATCACCACCATTCGGGCCTCCATCGGCATGTATCTGGTGTGTAAATACGTCCACCAGCATACGGACCTGCGGGTGCTGCTCACCGGCGAGATATCCGATGAGCTTTTCGGCTATAAATACACCGATTTCGCCCCCAGCCCGGCGGCATTCCAGCAGGAGGCAGAGAAGCGGATTCACCAGCTGCATATGTATGATGTGCTTCGGGCAGACCGCTGCATCAGTGTCAACAGTTTGGAAGCCCGGGTGCCCTTCGGGGATTTGGACTTTGTGGAATATGTAATGGCCCTGGATCCCCGGCGGAAGGTAAATAGCTACGGCAAGGGAAAATACCTCCTGCGCCATGCCTTTGCAGGGGATTACCTGCCGGAGGACATCCTTATGCGGGAGAAGGCAGCCTTCAGCGATGCGGTGGGCCACTCCATGGTGGAGGACTTGAAGCAATACGCCGAGAGCCTGTACACCGATGCACAATTCGAGGCGCGGCGAAGGAACTATTCCTTTGCCCAGCCCTTTACCAAGGAATCCCTGCTGTACCGGGAGCTGTTTGAGCGGTATTACCCCGGCCAGGCGGAGATGGTTGTGGACTTCTGGATGCCCAACAAATCCTGGGCCGGATGCAATGTCAATGACCCCTCTGCAAGAGTGCTTGCAAATTATGGCGACAGCGGAAAGTGAGATGGAATATTATGGAAACCATGGAAATGGAATGGGAAAAGCTGGGGTTTGCCTATCGCCCCACGGATTACCGCTATGTATCCAACTATCAGGACGGTGCCTGGGATGCCGGTACCCTCAGCGACAACCCCAATGTCACCCTCAGCGAGGCAGCCTGTGTCCTCCAGTATGCCCAGTGCTGCTTTGAGGGCCTGAAGGCCTATTCCACCGCCGATGGGCATGTGGTGAGCTTCCGGGCAGATTTGAATGCCCAGCGGATGGAGGATTCCTGCCGCCGGATGGAGATGC
Organism: uncultured Eubacteriales bacterium; assembly: GCA_900549495.1. Lineage (GTDB taxonomy): Bacteria > Bacillota > Clostridia > Oscillospirales > Oscillospiraceae > Faecousia. Next base: position 9,973 of record UROL01000043.1, read on the forward strand.
CGGTGTTTCCCCAGGAGCGGTTTTTGGATGCGGTTCGCAAGACGGTGCACGCCAACCGGCGGTGGGTGCCCCCCTATGGCAGCGGGGCCAGCCTGTATTTGCGGCCCTACCTCTTCGGCACCAGCCCCATTATCGGGGTGCATGCATCCCAGGCCTATCAGTTCCGGCTGTTTGCCTCCCCGGTGGGGCCCTATTTCAAGGGCGGCGTCCGGCCCCTGGTGCTGCGGGTGTGCGATTTGGACCGGGCAGCCCCCCGGGGCACCGGCCACATCAAGGCCAGCCTGAACTATGCCATGAGCCTGTACGCCCTGACGGAGGCCCACGCCCTGGGCTACGACGAGAACCTGTATGTGGACTCCGCTACCCGCACCTATGTGGAGGAGACCGGGGGCGCCAATATTATCTTTGCAGAAGATGGCAAGCGGCTGGTTGTGCCCATTTCTGCTACCATCCTGCCCTCCATCACCCGCCGCTCCCTGACCTATATCGCCCGGGAATACCTGGGGCTGGAGGTAGTGGAGCGCCGGGTGGAGCTGAGAGAGCTGGACCGGTTTGCCGAGTGCGGCCTGTGCGGCACGGCGGCGGTGATTTCCCCGGTGGGGAAAATCGTAGACCATGGCCGGGAGATTCACTATGCCGGCATGGGCCCGGTGATTACAAAGCTCTACGATACCCTCACCGGTATCCAGATGGGCAGACTCCCTGCGCCAGATGGCTGGCTGACGGAAATTGACTGACTACAGGTCGTCCGCATCCTGCACCGGCTGCTCCTGCGGGTGCTCCGGCACTCCGGTGTAGCTGCCCTGGGGGTCTGTTTTGGGGCGATGGAATGTTTCGTCCCGGTTTTGATTTACTTCCTTCCGTTTCATGTTTGTGTCCCTCCTCATCAAAGCAGAAGCGCCGCACCGAAATCCAGTTCGGCGTTTCTGCTATCATGTGCCGGTGGGGGCGTTGCAATTCCCGGAAAAATATGCTACCATACCGGGGAAAGGGAGGGAGCGCCGTGTTCGAAATCACCCTGATTACCATGGGAAAATTAAAGGAAAAATTCTATATTTCCGCCGCCCAGGAGTATGCCAAGCGCCTGGGGGGCTACTGCCGCTTTACCCTGCTGGAGCTTCCGGAAAGCCGCCTGCCGGAGAATCCCAGCCCGGCGGAAATTGCCGCCGGACTGGAAAAAGAGGCTGAGGCCATCCTGCCCCGGCTCACCAAGGCCAGCTGGTTCTGCGTCTTCACGCCGGAGGGCAGGGAGCTTTCCAGCGAAGCCTTTGCCCAGAAGCTGAAAGAAGTGAAGCTCTCCGGCAAGAGCAGCGCCGTATTTCTCATTGGCTCCTCCTTTGGCATGGCTCCCAGGGTGAAGGAGCGGGCGGATTTCTGGCTCTCCATGGGGCCTATGACCTTCCCCCATCATCTGGCCAGAATCATGGTTTTGGAGCAGCTGTACCGGGCCGAAGCCATCCAGGCCGGGAGCAAATATCACAAGTAGCATCGGTGCCGCCTGCTTAGGGCAGGGGAAGTCAGACTGGACAATCATACAAAAACGGAGATGCCGCATTTTGCGGGGCATCTCCGTTTTTGGCATTGTCAGAATTCTCCTGCGGCGTACATCACGGCGGACAGAGCACACAGCGGCGCCGTCTCGCATCGGAGAATCCGGCGGCCCAGGGTGCAGATGGTAAGTCCGGCGGCCCGGGCCTGGGCCACTTCGCTCTCCTCCAGCCCGCCCTCTGGCCCGGTGAGCAGACTGACGGTTTTCCAGCTGCCCTCCTCCAGGGCCATCCGCAGGGTGGTGGCGTGTTCGTTTTCATAGAACAGCAGCGCCTTGTCGGCCTTTGCCGCCTGGCTCAGCGCCTCCTGGAAGCTGCCCAGGACAACCACCTGGGGAATCCGCCCCCGGCCGGACTGCTGGGCGGCAGAGGCGGCAATCTTCTGCCAGCGCTCCTGCTTCTTTTTCAGGCTCTTTTCGTCCGGGCGGGATACGCACCGGGCGGAGGGGAAGACCACTATCTCAAAGGCCCCCAGCTCTGTTGCCTTCTGGATTACATGCTCCAGCTTGTCCGCCTTGGGAAAGGCCACATACACGCTGACCTCCACGCCTGCCTCGGCCTGGCTCCGGCGGCGCTCTGCCACCGTCAGCTCCATCTGGGTGGGGGTGGCTGCGGAAACCGTGCACAGCGCCTCCTGCCCGGCGCCGTCGCAAATCAGCACCGGCTCCCCGATTTTCAGCCGAAGCACCTTGGCGTGCTGAAGGTTTTCACCGGTGAGGCACAGGGTGGGGCCGGAAAAGGCCGCCCCCTCAATAAAAAATCTAGTCATTGTGTTTCCTCTTATCAAGCATTTTTCCAGGTTTGGTAGGAGAACAGTACCAGAATCGGGAAAATTTCCAGCCGCCCCAGAAGCATATCCAGAATCAGCACAATCTTGCTGAAGGTATTGAAGATGCCAAAATTGCAGGTGGGCCCCACAAGCTCTACACCGGGGCCGATGTTATTCAGGCAGGACAGCACGGCGGAGAAATTGGTGCCCACCGAGAAGCCGTCCAGGGAAATCAGCATAAAACTGACGAAAAGAATCACCACATAGGCGCTGAGGTAGGCATTGGTGTTGGCC
>UROL01000044.1 GCA_900549495.1 uncultured Eubacteriales bacterium
ATCATCTTCTACAGCTTCTATTTCGCCGTTATCCTGATTTTCTTTGTGGGCGTGTTCATCGGCCTGAACTGGCTCAACGGCTGGCTGAAGGATTACGAGGCCGCCCAGCCCACCGTGAAATGCCAGCAGGTGTTTGACCAGCTCTTTACCACCCCCGACTGGGCCACACTCTACCGCCTGGCGGGAGACCCCACCGGCACCGGCACCAACAAGTATGACACCCAGTTTGAGGGCCAGAACGAGTATGTCCGGTATATGGAGGAAAAGGTGGGCACCCAGCAGCTGAACTATGTGGAGACCTCCGGCGGACTCACCGGCAAGAAGTATATCGTCCGGCTGGGTACCGAAAAGCTGGCCACCTTCTCCCTCACCGGCCAGCAGGAAAGCATCACCGATATCCCCGACTGGCAGCTGGGCGAGGTGGAGCTGTTCATCAACCGCAGCCAGTCCATCAAGATTCGCAAGCTGGAAAACCACGTGGCCTATGTAAACAACAATCCCCTGAGCGATGATTACACCATCCAGATTGCCTCCACCAAGGCAGACGAGACGCTGCCCGCCGAGAACCGTGTGCGTACCAGCATCCAGGAGGTGGACGGCCTGATGACCACCCCCGAGCTGCTGGTTTACGACCAGACCGGTGCCCCCATTGAGGTGCGCTACAGCAGTGACTCCGGCATGTTCGAGGAGCAGATTCCCGCCATTGCCATCACCGACGAGGAGCGCAGCGCCGTGTTTGGCGCACTAGAGGCCTACGCAGGCTTTATGATTAACGCCAGCGGCAGCCGGGCAGCCGTTGCCAAGTACTTCGACGGCGGCAGCCAGACCTACAACGACATTGTGAAGATGAACGGCGAGCTCTGGATGAACGCCGACCGGGGCCATGAGTTCCTCAACGAGGAAATCCTGGGCTACACCAAGAACTCCGAAACCATGTTCTCCGTCCGTGCCTCCATGGTGATGCACGTCAAGAACAAGGACAACACCGAGAAGGACTTCAACGTTACCCAGTCCATGTACTTCCAGTACAAGAACGACAAGTGGGTGTGCACCGAGATGACCAATGCGGATATCACGGCTCCCGTTGGTGAGGTTCGCCTGAGCTTCTACGACAACAATGGCAACCTGCTGTCCTCCGACTTCTACTCCACCGAGGCCACCTCTGTCACCGCTCCCGTGGTATCCACCCCCGAGGGCAAGGTATTCAGCGGCTGGGCCACCGTGGAAGTCAACGAGGCCGGACAGAAGACCTGGAACGTAATCTTCCAGCCCGACGAGACAGGAAACATCCCCCTGTCCACCGGCTTCAACCTGACCCCCATGAAGCTGTATCCCCTGTTCACCAGCGCCGCATAAAAACACCGGAGGAGGTAGAAAACAATGATTGCCCAAGCCAAGGCCCTGCTGGACTCCCTGGCCATCACCTTCGATTTCCCCATTCTGGAGTTCATCCGCAACTATCTGACCAATCCCTTCCTGGACAAGGCCATGCCCTATATCACCCTGTTTGGGGAATGGGGTGCCTTCTGGATTGCGGTGGCACTGATTCTGGTGCTGATTCCCAAAACCCGGAAAACCGGCTGGTCCATGGGCGCCGCCATGGCGCTGGGACTTATCATCTGCAACGGCATTCTCAAAACCCTGATTGCCCGGGACCGTCCATTCCTCTTCTACACCGTGGAGCGAATGCAGCAGTATACCCTGCCGGAGCTGAAAAACTGGGTGCCCATGACCGCTGAGGACATCAAGTGGCTGGTGCAAAGCGACCTGCACCGCTCCTTCCCCTCGGGCCACACCATCTGCTGCTTCGAGGCGGCCACGGTGCTGATGCTCAGGAACAAGTGGGCCGGTATCCCCGCCACCATCCTTGCCTTCCTGGTGGCCTACTCCCGGCTGTACCTGTACGTCCACTACCCCACCGACGTGATTTTCTCTATGTTCGCCGGTATCCTGCTGGGCCTGCTGGGCACTGCTATTGTCGCCATCATCTACAAGGTACGCCCCCAAAAGCGGGGCAAGTATCAGCGCACCAACGCCCAGGCGGAATAATCCCCATAACCGAATTCCCCTCCCAGCTCGGGAGGGGAATTGTCTATGCAAGAAGCCACCTGCAAATGAACGTGCAGGTGGCTTCGGCTATTTATTGGTTTTCCATCGGGAAGGCGACCTGGATGCAGGTGCCAGCGCCGGGCTGGCTGGTGAGGCGAATGGTGGCCTTGTGGAGCAGGGCGGCGTGCTTTACAATGGATAGGCCCAGGCCGGTGCCCCCCACTTCCTTGGAGCGGCTCTTGTCCACCCGGTAGAAACGCTCGAAAATCCGGTCCTTATCCTCTGCCGGGATGCCGATGCCGGTATCCTGCACGGTGAGGACGGCCTGCGCCCCCTGCCGGGTGACGGATACGGTGACGGTGCCGCCGGGGCGGTTATACTTGATGGCGTTGTCTGTCAGGTTATACACGATGCCCCGCAGCAGCTCCGGCACCCCCGGAAGCCGGACATGCGCCCCCTCGGTGCGGAGGGTGACATTTTTCTCATCGGCGAAGTGCTCCAGGCTGGCCGTCACCTCCTGGGCGACGGAATACAGGTCTACCGTGCTCCACTGGTAGCCGTCCCCCTCGTCCAGCTGGGACAGGTTGATAATATCCTCCACCAGCTGAATCAGCCGCTGGGTCTCGCCGTAAATCCGCTGGGCGAAGGGCTGGACATCCTCTTTCTTGGCCATGCCCCGCATCAGCAGCTCCGAATAGCCGGAGATGGATTGCAGGGGCGTTTTCAGCTCATGGGATACATTGGCGGTGAACTCCCGGCGGCGCTGCTCCGCCAGCTCAGACTGGGTGACATCAAAGAGCACCACCGCCACACCGGACATCTGGTCCTGCTGGCCCACGGCAGCGGCCTGAATCCGAATAATCCTGCCATGGAGCTCCGTCTTCCGGGTGGCGCTCTTGCCGGTCATGGCCTCCTGCACCGCATCGGCCAAGGCCATATTCCGGGAGAGCATCAAAAGCTCGGTGCCCGCTGCCTCCTTCTCCGCCACATCCAGCAGATGCAGGGCAGCCCGGTTGGCCGTGATGACCTTGCAGGACTTGTCCAGCAGAATCATCCCCTCTTCCAGGTGGCCCACAATGGCCTCCAGCTCGTTCTGCTTCTGGGTCAGGGTCTCCTGCTGGAGCCGCAGGTGCTGCTGCTGGCTGTAAATCCGGCGGAACAGGGGGCTTAGCTCATCGTAGCCCTCGTTTTCCAAAGGCTCGTCCAGGTTCAGCTTGTTCATTGGCTCCACAATCCGCTTGGACAGTCGGCTGGCCAGCAGGAAGGACAGCACCAGCGCCGCCGCCACCACAATCAGGATGGGCTGGAGCATACCCAGCAGCAGCACCCACACGGAATTGTGGGAGATGGACAGCCGCAGCACGGTGCCGTCGGTGAGCTTCTGGGCGCAGTAGAGATACTGCTTCATCATCGTGGAGGAATACCGGGTGCTTTCCCCGAAGCCGGTGGCCAGAGCATCCTGGATTTCCTGCCGCTGGAGGTGATTCTCCATAGCGCCGGAATCGGAGGAGCTGTCATACAGCACGTCGCCGTTGGCGGCAATCCAGGTGACCCGGTAGTCCTGGGGGGACAGGCCCTCAAAATAGTCCATGCCCAGCTTCTGGGCGCCCTGGACGGCCAGGGCCGTTTCGGAGCGCAGCTGATTCTGCTGCACAGAGGAGAAGTAGTTATATAAAACCCCCATAATCAGCAGCAGGGTAACCACAAATACACCCATGGCCGCCGCGCAGATGGCTTTGTAAATTCGTTTTGTCATTGTGCATCCTCCAGCCGGTAGCCCACGCCCCGGACAGTCTTGATGGCTTCTCCGGCGTTGCCCAGCTTCAAGCGCAGGGAGGCAATATGGACATCCACCGTCCGGGTCTCCCCCTGGAACTCACTCTCCCACACCGAGGAAAGGAGATTTTCCCGGGTGAAGGCCACACCGGGATTCTTCAAAAACAGCCGCAGGAGCTGGTATTCCTTGACGGTTAGTTCAATTTTCTTTCCGTCCACAAAGACCTGATGGGAGCTTTCATTCAGAGAGATTCCCTTGTGGGTCAGCACCGCTGCCACCGGCGCATGGTTGACCCGGCGGAGCACCGCCTTCACCCGGGATACCATCTCCATCATGCCGAAGGGCTTGGCCAGATAGTCATCCGCCCCCAAGTCCAGACCAATCACCTTGTCGAACTCCGTGCCCTTGGCGGTGGCCATAATCACGGGGATATCCGCCGTAGCCGGGGCGGCCCGGAGCTTCTTCAGGATGGAAATGCCATCCTCGTCCGGCAGCATAATATCCAGCAGAATCAGCTCCGGCTGCTCCTTGGCAAGCTGCTGCCACAGCTCCTGGGCACATTCCAGCCCCAGGGCGGGGAGATTGGAGGCGTTCAGAGCGTACACCGTCAGCTCCCGGATGCTGCTGTCATCTTCCACGCAATAAATCATTCTATCGCCTCATTTTTCACTGATGTGCCCGCCCTCTTCAAAATAGGCGGACTCGATTTCCAGACTGCCTGTCAGCGAAAACAGCACCCATTTTGCGATATTCACCGCATGGTCGCCAATCCGCTCGTAATACTTTGCAATCATCAGCAGATCCACCATGGCCTCGCTGTTCAGGCTGCCCTCTTTCAGCAGCGCCACCAGAGAGGCCTTGGAGTCATTGAAGAAATCATCCACTGTGTCATCGTATTCTATCACACTGCGGGCGATTTTTCCATCCTGTTTTACAAAGGCATCGATGCTGTCCGTCACCATATGAATGACGGCGGTAGCCAGACCCCGGATGGGAAGCCCGGTGGGAATTTCCGTAATATTGCCCAGGGACACAATCTCGCTGATGTCCCCGGATTGGGTGCCGATGCGCTGGGCATCCGTCACCATTTTCAGGGCGGAGGAAACGGTACGCAGATCCCGGGCCACCGGCTGCTGGTGCAGCAGGAGCTTCAGGCAGATGGTTTCGATGTCCCGCTCCTTCTGGGTAATTTGATTCAGCAGCTCCGGCAGCTGGGCGGTGAGCTTGGGGTCACAGTTTACCAGTGCATGGGATGCCTGGGCAATGGCGTTTTCGCAGAGCATACCCATGGATGTCATTTGCATTTTCAGCTCTTCCAGCTGCATGTCGAATTTGGAACGCATTATCCAAACCTCCCTGTGATATAGTCCTCGGTGCGCTTGTCCCGGGGGGCGGAGAACAGGCGGTCGGTTTTGCCGAACTCCACCAGCTCCCCCAGCAGGAAAAAGGCGCAGTTATCCGAAATACGTGCCGCCTGCTGCATGTTGTGGGTCACCATGATAACGGTGTATTTTTCCTTTAATTGCAGGGCCAAGTCCTCAATCTTGCCGGTGGAGATGGGGTCCAGGGCAGAGGTGGACTCGTCCATCAGCAGCACCTCCGGCTCTACAGCCAGTGCCCGGGCAATGCAAAGCCGCTGCTGCTGGCCGCCGGAGAGCCCCAGGGCGGAGGCTTTCAGCCGGTCCTTCACCTCGTCCCAAATGGCGGCGCTTCGGGCCGAGCGCTCCACGATTTCGTCCAGCTTGGCCTTGCCCCGGATGCCGTGGGTTCGGGGGCCATAGGCGATATTGTCATAAATGCTCATGGGGAAGGGGTTTGCCTTCTGGAACACCATGCCAACTCGCTTGCGCAGCCAGGTCACATCCACCTGGGGGTCGTAGATATTCTGGCCCTCATAGAGCACCTGGCCTGTGATTTTCACCCCGGGCACCAAATCCTGCATCCGGTTCAGGGTTTTCAGGAAGGTGGACTTGCCGCAGCCGGAGGGGCCGATGAGGGCCGTAATCTCATGGCCAGGAATGGCCATGTCAATGCCGTGGAGGGCCTGCTTCTCTGCGTACCACAGCTTCAAATCCTTTGTTTCAATAATCGAATCCATGTTAACTCCTTAGTTCCGCCGCAGCTTCTTCCCGGCGTAGTTGGCTCCCAGGTTGATGACCAGGGTCAGAGCCAGCAGAATCAGGGCAATGGCGAAGGCCACGTCAATTTTCCCCTGCTCACTGGCGTATACATACAGCGCCACGGTTAGGGTGGCGGAGGAGGAATGCAGGGCCTTGACGAAATTGTTCAGCTTCAGGCCGAAGCCGGCGGTGAACAGCAGGGCGGCGGACTCGCCGGTGATGCGTCCTATGGCCAGAATGCAACCGGTAACAATGCCGTCCACCGCACTGGGCAGCACTACGGTGCGAATCATTCTCCACTTTCCCGCCCCCAGGGCCAGGGCCCCTTCCCGATAGGCCTGGGGCACGGTTTTCAGGCTCTCCTGGGTGGTGCGGACAATGGTGGGCAGAATCATCATCACCAGGGTCAGGCCACCGGCCAGGATGCCAGCCCCCAGCCCCAGCCGCTGGACAAACAGCAGCATACCCACCAGGCCGAAGAGGATGGAGGGGATGCCAGTCAACGTCTCGGCGGCAAATTCAATCAGCTGGGTCAGGTACCGGTTTTTGGAATACTCCGTCAGATAGATGGCGGCCCCCACCCCCAGGGGCAGGGCAATGGCCATGGCCACCAGGATGATATACACCGTATTCACCAGGTTGGGCAGGATACCAATGGTATCGCGGATATAGCTGGTTTGGGTACTGACCAGCTGCCAGCTGAGGTGGGGCAGGCCCCGGTAGAGAATATAGCCAATCAGGCCCACCAGCAGCGCCGCCGTAAGCAGGGAGGCGGCATACAGCCCCACCCGGACGGCCTGGTTCCAGAGCTTTCTCTTTTTTTCGAAGGTCATCATCCGCGCTCCTTTTTAATGACCACGTTCAAAAAGACGTTAATCATCATAATAAACAGGAACAGCACCAGGCCGATGGAGAACAGTGCCTCCCGCTGCAAGGAGCCCACCGGGGCATAGGACATTTCCGAGGCGATGGCTGTGGTCATAAATCGCACCGGGCCCAGCAGCCTTGGCATATTGGGCACGTTGCCGGAGACCATGATAATCGCCATGGCCTCGCCAATGGCCCGGCCCACACCCAGAACAATGGATGTGGCAATGCCGCTTTTGGCAGCGGGGACGGTGACCCGGAAATAGGTCTCCAATTCCGTGGCCCCCAGGGCCAGAGAGGCATCCTCATAGTCCTTGGGCACCGCCCGGAGGGCAGTCTCCGAAACGTTGATAATGGAGGGCAGAATCATAATGGCCAGCACGACAATGGCAGCCAGCATGGTAGCCCCGGAGGACAGGGCGAAAACGCTCTGAATAGCCGGAACCAGCACAATCATGCCCACCAGGCCATACACCACCGAGGGGATGCCCGCCAGCAGCTGCACCGCCGTGCGAATCAGGTTCGCCGTCTTTTGGGGGGCCACCTTGGCCAGAAATACCGCCGTCAGCAGCCCGATGGGCACCCCCAGGAGCACCGCCCCCGCCGTGCCGCAGAGGCTGGTGAGAACAAAGGGCAGAATCCCATAGCTGGGCTCCACGGTGGTGGCGGTGGGCTTCCAGATTTTTCCCAGGAAGAAATTTCCCAGGCCGATTTTGCCTATGGCCGGTACGCCGGAGACAATCAAATAGATGCAGATGCACAGTACAAATCCAACTGTGACAATACCGCACAGGAAGAACAGCACGTTCATGCTGTTCTCCCCGGCGGCTTGTTTGGCCGTTCTGTGTTTCATGTTACTTGGCTTCTTCGGTGGTGGCTTCGGTGGCAGTCTCTTCTGCCTTCGCTACAGGCACCGCACCGGCCTTGACAATCAGCGCAGAGGCCTCATCGGAGAGCATGTAGTCGAAGAATGCTTTGGCAGCCTGGCTCAGCTCCTTGCCCTCCACGGTGACCAGGTTGAAGGGACGCTGCACCACATAGCTGCCGTCCTGCACGGTTTCCTCGGTGCAGGCCACGCCGTTCACGGTGAGAACCCGGATGCCCTCCTGGCCCTCTACTGCGGACAGGGAAGCGTAGCCAATGGCATTGGGGCTGCTCTTGACAGCGGCAATCACAGCGCCGGTGGAGGTCAGCTCCTGGGCCAATACGCAGGTGTCCTTGGTGCCGGTGATGGATTCGAAGCCGTCCCGGGTGCCGGAGCCAGCCTCACGGCCAATGCAGGCAATGTCGCCCTTGCCGCCGAAGGCCTCCCAAGAGGTGACCTTGCCGGTGAAGATATCGGCAATCTGCTCCACGGTCAAATCCTTCACGGGGCACTCTGCATTGACGATGATGGCGATGCCGTCCAGAGCCACCGTGGTGCCCACCAGGCCCTTCTCGGTCTCCACGTCCTTCAGGGCCCGGGAGGCCAGGCCGATGTCGCAGGTGCCGTTGGCCACGGCCTCGATGCCGGTGCCGGAGCCGGTGGCGTCATAGGTAACGGTAACGTCGCCGTTGTCCTCCATGAACTGCTCGGAGAGAATACCCACAACCTTCTCCATGGAGGTGGAGCCGTTGGTGGATACGGTGCCGCTAAGCTCCTTGGCGCAGGCGCTCAGGCTCAAGGTCATAACCATCGCCAGAGCCAGTACCAGACAAATAATCTTCTTCATGTTTCATTTACCTCCTAAATTGAACGGAATTTCCAATGAATTCTATGGCCCGGGAGGCTTTCCCTCAACCACAAGCACATCATACAATTTCAATGTAAAGCCCTCTATCGGAGGTTTGTAACGCTTGTGTAAAGTGCTGGAAAATGTTTGTAAAGCGTGCCTACCCGGTGAAAAAGTCCGTTATTCCTCCGGCAGGGCGTATTTCTGGCGATACATCCGGCAGCCCTCGTCGAACTGGGCCCGGTCCTCCTTCATGGCCCGCAGGGATTCATGCAGATTCAGCTTGCCCTGGTGCATATCCATAATGCACCCGGCGATGTTGGAGCAGTGGTCGGACACCCGCTCCAAATCCGTCAGCAGGTCGGCCCAGACGAAGCCCGCCTCGATGCTGCACTCCTCCTTTTGCAGCCGGAGAATGTGGCTGGTACGCAGCTGCTCCTTCAGGCCGTCAATCACCTGCTCCAAAGGCTCCACCAGCCCGGCGGCGTTGTAGTCGTCTCTCAGGAAGGCATTCAGGGAAAGCTCCAGAATTTCCTCCACTGCCTTGGTCAGCACCGTCAGCTCCGCCATGGCCCTGGGGGAGAAATTCATCTTTTTGCTCCGCAGCTCCTCGGTGGACTGCACCAGGTTCACCCCATGGTCGGCGATACGCTCGAAGTCTCCAATGATTTTCAGCAGCCGGGCGGCCTCGTTGCTGTCTGCTGCGCTGATTCTCCGGGTGCTGAGCTTCACCAGATAGGTACCCAGCAAGTCCTCGAAATGGTCGCTTTGTTCCTCGGCGGTGCGTACCTGCCGGGCCAGCTCCGGGGTATAGGCCGTCAGGGCGGCGATGCCCTGCTCCAGGGCGTTTACAGAGCAGGAAGCCATCTGGGCAGCCACCTTCCTGCACCGCTCCAGGGCAACCGGCGGGGTGGCAAGCAGACGCTCGTCCAGCTCACTGGCCGCCTCCGGCTGCTGGCCGTCGGGCACCAGGATGCACACCAGCCGCTCCAAAAGATTGGACAGGGGCAGCATTAAAATGGTACACAACAGGTTAAACAGGGAGTGGGCCACGGCAATGCCCATAAGGCTGGCGCTTTCATTCAGAAGCCCCGGGGCAAGCAGCCATTTGACCAGGCAGAACACGCTGAGCCACACCGCCGTGCCAATCACATTGAAGCTCAGGTGTACCAGAGCCGCCCGCTTGGCGTTCTTGTTGGCTCCGATGCCGGACAACATAGCCGTGATGCAGGTGCCGATATTCTGGCCCATGATAATGGGCACGGCGGCCCCATAGGTCACCTGACCGGTGGCGGCCAGTGCCTGCAAAATACCCACTGAGGCAGAACTGGACTGAATCACCGCCGTCAGGGCAGCCCCGGCCAGCACGCCCAGCACCGGGTTCTGGAACATCACAAAGAGCTGCCGGAAGGCGGGCACCTGGCCCAGCCCCGCCACGGCGGCGGACATGCTCTCCATGCCATACATCAGCGTGGCAAAGCCCAGCAGAATCAGGCCGGTGTCCTTCTTCCGGTCGTCCTTGCTGAACATGTATTTCACAATACCAATCAGAGCCAGTATGGGGGTAAAGGAGGAGGGCTTCAGCAGCCGGATAAAGAAATTGCCGCTGGAAATCCCCGCCAGGCTCAGAATCCAGGCCGTCACCGTAGTGCCGATATTGGCACCCATAATCATATGGATGGCCTGCCGCAGGGTCATCAGGCCGGAGTTGACAAAGCCCACCACCATCACCGTGGTGGCGGAGGAGCTCTGTATCACCGCCGTGACCACCAGGCCGGTGAGCAAACCGGCGAGCTTATTGCTTGTCATCTTCTCCAGCAGGGTACGCAGGCTGCCCCCTGCCCGCCGCTCCAAAGCCTGCCCCATCACGTTCATACCAAACAGGAACAGGCTCAGGCCGCCAATTAAATTCAGTACCTGAAATAAATCCATCTTTTCACAGTATCCTTTCTCTTTTTAATCCTGTCTTTATCCTATCCTTACAATGTAAAATCCGCTATCCGCCTTTTGTAAAGAACGTGTAAAGTCCGCCCAAAATGGCAGAAAAAGCCCTGTAGTTTTTGGAAATTTCCAAACTACAGGGCTTTTACAATTATAAGGACGGTATTTCGATGGTTCTGCCCCCCAATGTCTCATAGACCCGGTGGGAGATGGATAGGACTGTGCGCCCCCGGGAGGCCCGGCCCAGCGCCGCCATCACGGCCGCCTCGGTTTCGGCATCCAGGTTGGCGGTGATTTCATCCAGCAGCAGCACCTGGGGGTCGGCGGCAGCCGCCCGGGCAATGGAGAGCAGCTGCCACTCCCCCTGGGAGAACAGCTCCTCGGTGCAGGGGGTGTTATAGCCCTGGGGAAGGGAGCGAATCACTCCGTCCAGCCCGGCAAGAGCGGCGGCGGATTGAGCCATCTCCCAGCTGATGGTGGGGTCGCCCAGGGTGATTTGCTCCAGCACGGTGCCGGGAATCCGGGAAAAGTGCTGCTCCACGCAGCCGATGCACCGGCGGCGACGGCTGTCGGGAATTTGGCTCACCTCCACCCCGCCCACGGTCAGGCTGCCCTGTTGGGGCTGGTACAGTCCCAGCAGCAGCCGGAATACGGTGCTCTTCCCCGCCCCGGTGCGGCCCACCAGGGTCACCTGCTCCCCGGCCTCCACCCGAAAGGACAGGTCGGACAGCACCGTCTTGTCGGTGTAGCCGAAGGTAACATGGGAAAGGGCCACCGCTCCCCCGGGGGCCGGAGTATCGGATGCCACCTCAGGCCGCTCCGGCTGGGCCAGGAAAGCGTCAATTCTCCGCACCCCCGCCAGGGCGGACTGAATGGTTTGCAGTTCCATGCCCAGGCTCTCAATAGGGCCGAAAATCCGGCTGATGTAATTCATAACCGCCACTGAGGTACCCACGGACATGCCGAACAGGGTGAGTAGCCTAGGATTGCCGGAGGCGGACAGCAGCATCACCGCCCCCACCACTGCCGCATTCAGCACCAGTACCACCGGAGAATACATGGCATCGTAAAAATTTGTCTTCTCCACGGCGGCATAGCTCTGGCCGATGCACCGGTCATAGCGCCTCTCCATGGTGTCCTCCAGGCCCAGGGCGTGGATGGTGCGGATGTTGTGCAGCGCCTCGGGAACCTGGCCGGAGATAGCAGCCACCGCCCGGCGGTTTTCCAGCTGGGCAGCAAGCATCCGCTTCTGCACATGCCGGGTAAAGGCCGCCAGCAGCGGCAGAACCGGCACCAGCAGCAGGGCCAAGCCGGTGTTCTTCCCGGCAATCACCCCCAGGATGGACAGGATCCGGCAGGCATCCGCCGCCATGGAAATCACGCCGGAGGTAAACAGCGCCTCCACCGTGTCCACGTCCCCGGAGAACCGGGCCGCCACCGCCCCCGGCTCCTGCCCGGCCAGGACGGAGGCCGGCAGGGCTGTGAGCTTGGCAGACATTCGGCTGCGTAGGGAATGGGTCATCTTCTGGCCCAGGATTTCCAGCAGTGTCTCCTGCCCGGCGGCCAGAAACCCCTCCAGGGCCAGGCTGGCAAAATACAGCGCCACCGCCGAAAAGGCCAGCTCCCCACCGCCGGTGAGATTGTCAATAATGCGGCCCAGCAGCAGGGGCGGCAGCAGGGAGGACAGCACCGAGGCCGCCGCACACAGCAGCGTACCCAGGGTCAGAGCCCTGTGGGCCCCGGCGGCACTGGTCACGGCCCGGACAACGCCGGATTCAGATCTCTGCATGGTCTTTCCCTCCTGTCTGGCTTTCGTATAGGCTGCGATAGCCGGGCTGGGTTTGGCACAGCTCCCGGTGGGTGCCCAGGGCAGCGTGCCCCTCCTGTAGGAACAGAACCCGGCGCATTTCCGGGAAATGGTACAACCGGTGAGAAATCAAGATAACAATTTTATCCTGGGCATACTGCTGCAAATTGCGGAATACCGCATCCTCCGTCTCTTTGTCCAGGGCGGAAAAGGGGTCGTCCAGAATAAGCACTGTCTCTTATACACATCTGACGCTGCCGACGAATAGCC
>UROL01000045.1 GCA_900549495.1 uncultured Eubacteriales bacterium
CCAGCAGATTGTCCACCCCCTTGGCCACCAGGCAGCCGTAGGGGACGTCAAAATAGGGCTTGTCCGGCACATGCAGGGTGCCGCCGGGGTTATCCTTGTTGTGGGTATCCATATTGGTGGCCATACAGGCGATGGCATCGGGATGGAGGACACAGTCATGAACCTCCTGGCCGGTAAGGGTATACTCGCCCTGGATGTGCCGGGTCTCCCGGATGCCGATGGTATCGGCGGTGTTCAGCAGGATGGCATTCTCAAAGCCCGGGGCGTGCTTTTTCAGGAAATTGAAGATGAACAGGCACTGCTCCTGGCCCACCTCGGTGGCCCGGGTCAGGTCGCCGGTCTTTGTGGCATCCACGTCCAGAATCCGGCTGCAATTCACCCGGAAAACGCCGGGGTCCACCTCCTCGTAGATGCCAATCTCCCCCCGGGGGAAATTGTCCCAGTCCTGGGCATACTCCTTCAGCAGCCAGCTGAAGGGGCCGAAGAAGGGGCGAATTTCCTGCCAGTGCTCTTTCATATTGGCGGTCACCTTGGCAGTATCCACATTGCCAATCCGGAAGAAGAGGGAGGCAGGCTGGATATTGCCGGTCTCCCGGTCACCCAGGACAAAGTCCACACCGGCCCGGGCTGCCACATCGGCATCGCCGGAGCAGTCTACCACCACCTTGGCCTGGATAACCCCCAGGCCATCCTTGTTGGCAACCACCACGCCGGTGATTCGGCGGCCCTCCATCAGCACCTGGACAAACTGGGTGTGCAGCATCCGCTCCGCCCCGGCCTCCTGGAGCATCCGGGTTCCCACCAGCTTGAGGATATCGGATTTGAAGGGGCCCACATTGTTATGCCCAAGGCGCAGATAGCTGGCATAGGAGTCGCCGTTGCGGGTCTTACCCGGCTGAATAGCGCCCCCCAGGGCCTCCATCCGGTCAACCAGCTCCTGGAAAATGCCCCGAATCACCATGTTGTTTCCCTGGGAATCGAAGCTGGTCATAAAGGGGCCCACGCCGCCGCTGGTGGCCATGCCGCCAATGCAGCCCGCCGCATCCAGCACCAGGGTCTTTGCGCCGCTGCGGGCAGCGGCAATGGCAGCGCCCAGACCCGCAGGGCCCGCACCCACCACCACCACATCTACGTTGCAGAGGATGGGCAGCTCCTGCTGAAAATGAACAGACATCAGAAAACCTCCTGTTTCTACGGAAGGCGGGATCCCGAAGAACCCCGCCTTAGAAATTGGTTTGTGAATTACTTCTTGCTGTCGTAGTAGCTCTGCAGCTCGGTACGCACTTCCTCGCCGCCGGCGTTTGTCCAGTCCTTAGTGAAGGTGCCCAGGTCATCGATGGTGCGGATACCGGCCATAACCTGCAGCAGGTAGTCCTTCAGGCTGTTGAACAGGGTGGTGTTGTACTTGGAGTAAGCCTCGGTAGCGGGCTTGAACTTGAACTCGTTGGTGACGAACTCAATCCGGTTGGTATCGGCGTTCATGGTCACAGCAGAGAAGGCATGCCACTGAGAGGCGGACTTCCGAACCCGTGCGGGCCACAGCTGAGAGCCCCAGGTGGCGGAGGTGACGTCCATGTACCAGTAGGAGTTGCCCCGCTCTTCTGCGAAGATGGGATTGATGGGTTCGATGCCGCCGTTGGCATCGTAGTTGAAGTGAACACCCTCGTCACCGATGGTGATGTGCAGGTCGTCCTTCAGGCGCAGGTTCCACCAGTTGACCACGTCAGCGGCGTTGCCGGAGGACTTGGGCACGCAGGAGACAAAGTTGAAAGCGGTGGTCTCCATGTACTTGCAGGTGCCGTCGGAGCCGGACAGGGCGGTGATGTAGCCCAGGTCGTCCCAGGTCAGCTTCAGGTTTTCCATCAGAGCGGGCATGGCGTAGTCGCCCAGGCCGCGGTTGCCGCAGCAGATGATGGTCTTGCCGGAGGAGAACTTCTCTTTCAGGGTGGACTCGGTGTTGACGGCCCAGTCGGGATCAATGAGGCCTTCCTTGTACAGCTTGCTCATAAACTCAACCAGAGCGGGGAAGTTGGGATGCTCGGTCATGTAGATGACCTTGCCCTCGTCGTTCACCATCCAGTCGGAGTAGATGCCAAAGGCAGCGGTGATGGTCTTGGGAATGGCCCAGGCCTCGTTGGCCTCGGATGCCTGATAGAAGGGGCCGGACAGGATGATGTACTTGTCGCCGTAGAATTCCTTCAGCTTCACCAGCATGTCATAGAAGCCGTCGATGGTGGTGGGCATTTCGGTGATACCAGCCTCACGGCACAGATCCAGACGGGCAACCATAAAGTTGGCAATCTCGTGATCGCAGGGATACATATAGGGAACGGCGTAGATATGGCCGTCCTCGCCCCGCAGGGCATTCCAAACCTCCTCGGAGTGGCCGGAGTTCAGGATATCCTGGCCATAGGCCTCCAGCAGGTCGTCCAGGGGCTGTAGGCCGCCCTGGGCCATCAGGGTACGGAACTGGTTGATGGTAACGTTGACGCAGTCATAGTCGGCACCGCCGGAGATATCCATCAGCAGCTTTTCATCGGCGTTTTCAGCGGGGAGCATGAAATACTCCACATGGTAGCCGGTGGATTCTTCCATAACCTGGGCATTGATGTCCTTGTTGGGGTCAAAAGCGGTGTTGTAGCCCAGACGCTTCAGGGTGACGTTGCCGGGGCCCTTCAGCTGGGGAACGTTGCTGGTTTTTTCCGGCTCCGTCTCAGGAGTGGTCTCAGGCGTAGTGGGTGCGGGTTCCTTCTTTTCGGGAGCAGAGGTCTCGGGGGTTGTGGGGGTGGTGGTGGCCGGTTTGCCGCCGCAGGCAACCAGGCTCAACATCATGACCAAGCAGAGAAACAATGCGAATGCCTTTTTCATTTCAAGATCTCCTTTTGATTAGATTTGGACTTTCGTCCGGTTTATTTACTGCGCTGTGCAGTGAAATACGGTGGTATCAGCCCTTGACGGAGCCGATGGTGATGCCCTTGACCAGGAACTTCTGAACCAGGGGATACAGGGCAATGATGGGGATGATAGAGAGGGTCACGGCAGTGGCCGTCAGGCCCTCGGCGGTGATGTTGGGGGAAATGCTGCCGCTGGTCAGGCCGCCGCTGGTCAGGTTCTCCAGGAACCCGGCACCGCTGTTAATCAGGTCGTACAGGTAGACCTGTAGGGTTTTCATGCTGGTGGACTGGGTGTACATCATGGCGTGGAAGTAATTGTTCCAGTAGTTGATGGCGTACAGTAGGGTCACCGTGGCAATCACCGGGGTGGACATGGGGCACACAATAGAAACCAGAATCCGCAGGTCCCCTGCCCCGTCAATCCGGGCAGATTCCTCGATGGTCTCGGGCAGACCCTCGAAATAGTTCTTCACAATGAACATGTTGAACTGGACGATGGCGAAGGGGAGAATCAGGGCGGCGTAGGTATTCAGGATGCCCAGCATCTGCACCACCATGTAGGCAGGAACGATGCCGCCGAAGAACACCATGGAGAACACATACAGCAGCACCACCACCCGGCGGCCCTTGAAATTGGGCTTGGACAGGGGGTAAGCTGTAGTGATGCTCACCACCACGGAGACGATGGTACCCACGAAGGTGACAATCAGGGTGTTTTTCAAAGCCGTGAAGAATTGGGTCTGGAAGAGAATGTACTGCATGGTTTCCAGCTGGAAGCCTCTGGGCCAGAACCACACCGCACCCTGGGCCACATAGGTGCCCTTGCTGAATGCCTTGCTCGCCACATGCAGACAGGGCAGGATGGCAACCAGGGCAAAAACGGTCATCAGCACATAGGCAAGGCCCGCTACGAATTTCTCGCTGGCGTCCAGGGCGACGCCGGTATGTTTTTTCTTCTGAATCATACAGCGTACCTCCTTACCAGATGCTTCTGCCCAGGGACTTCTTGCTGACGGCGTTGGCACCCACAATCAGGATGAAGGCCACAATGGCGTTGAACAGGCCCAAGGCCGTTGCCAGAGAGAAGTCCGCCTGGCCCAGGCCAATCCGGTAGACGTAGGTTTCGATAATGTCCGCCACGTCGTAAACCGAGGGGTTGTAGAAAACCAGAACCTGCTCGAAGCCGGTGGTGAGAATATAGCCCACCTTCATAATGAGCATCAGCACAATGGTAGGCAGCAGGCCCGGCAGGGTGATGTGGCCAATCTGCTGGAACTTGTTGGCTCCGTCCATTCTGGCGGCCTCGTAGAGGGTGGGGTCAATGCCGGTGATGGCAGCCAGATAGATTACCGTATTGTAGCCGATTTCCTTCCACCCCTCTGTAAAGACCAATATCCACCGGAACACCGAGCGGTCACCGAAGAAATTGATTCGGCTCTTGCCCAGGGCCGTGATGGCGGTATTTACGATGCCGTAGGAGCCCAGCAGAGAATAGAAGATGCCGAAAATCAAAACCCAAGAGAAGAAGTAAGGCACATAAATCATGGTCTGGCATAGCTTCTGGTAGATTCTGTTACGCATTTCGTTGAGCAGGATGGCGCACAGGATGGGCAAGGGGAACAGGCACAGGATTTTCAGGAAATTGATTGCCAGGGTATTTCTCAGAACCTTGATAAACTGAGAGCTGCCAAAGAGCTTCCGGAAGTGCTTCAAGCCCACCCAGCCGCTGGCGGTGATGGCCTTCCAGGGGGTTTCTGCTGCAAACATCTTATAGTCCTTGAAGGCGATTTGCAGGCCCCACAAGGGAAGCAGCTTGTAGACGAACAGGAAGAACAGTCCAGGGAGCAGCATCGCATAGAGTATCCAGTGCTGCCGCAGGTAGCTCCCCGCATGGCGGAGTTTTCTGGCGACGGGAGACATGCTGTGGGGGTTCCGGTCCGCCAGGGCGTTGGGTGGTTGTTTCATGAATCTCGCTCCTTTCCTGTCTGCCTTACAGGTTCCCTTGTATGCACTTATGGTAGCATTGAATCTGCATAAAGTAAACGACTCATTCTTTCGATTTCTTGTTCATCTTTTTCATTCTTTTAGTCACTAACAACAATCAAAGCAAAAATTAGCATTTTATAGTTGTATAAAAGAACAATAAGCCTCGCTCCATCCCCCGGTTGGCAGGGGATGGAGCGAGGGTGGAGATTGGAGAGGAAACTCTGGCTTAGTAGGCACGAATCTCGAAGATTCTGGCCTCCGGGGAGCCGTTGGTGGCCTGGATTTCCACCCGCAGCGCATCGGCGCTGACCTCTTGGGGAAGGTTCAGAATATTCAGCCGCTGGTGGTTATCCGCCACCCGGGTGCTGAAAACGGCCTTGCCTTCCAGGTATGCGGTGACGGTATAGTCCCTCAGCAGAGTGGGGGCTACCCCCAGGGGCTCCTTGTCCAGGAAGGCCTTGGACACGGAGATGCAGCGCTCCTGGCTCAGGTCCGGGTCCAGGGTCAGGCGAATCTGGTGCAGCGCCACCGGCGCATCCCATTGCAGCTCCAGCCAGGGGGCGGCCTCCGGGGTGCTGCACCAAAGATTGCTCCGGCCCCCCTCTTCGGTGCGGGCAATGCCGCTGAGAACCTGCTCCGGGCCGAAGCCGGGCCGGCTGGAGGAGGCGGAAGCCCGGGCTGCTCTTGCCAGGTCCGCCGGGTCCTGGTTGGTCAGGCCGGGGATGTAGCAGTCGTCCTTCAGCAGCTGCTGCTGAAGCTGCCGGATGTGGGTCTTGCCAAAGGCGGCGGGGGTCAGCCCAGCCAGGGCCGCCATGGCGGCGGCGGTACCGGCGGCCTGGCCGCCTACGGCGCAGGTGCCCATAACCCGGGTGGAGCCCATGGCCAGCTTGGAGGCGCTGATGTTCCGCCCGGCCATCATAAGGTTTTCAATATTGCCGGAGCAGTAGCAGCCGTAGGGGATGGTGTACAGCCCGGGGAAGCTCCGCACCCGGGAGGGGATCTGCCCCTTGGCCCGGAAGCCCCCAGCCACATGCTCGTCCATGGGCCAGCCGCCGTAGGCCACTGCATCGGCGTGGCGGGAATTGGCCAGAATCTCCTGCTCCGTCAGCACATGGGTTCCCAGCAGGCGGCGGCTCTCCCGGGTACCGGGGAGATTGCCCACCCACACCAGCTCATAGTTCTCTGCGCCGTGGTCGCCGCCGTTTTTGATGTGGTCCCAGACGCCGTAGATGGTGCGGTACAGCTCCCAGCGAATGTCCTCGGCCTGGCCGATAATATCCTTCCAGTCGCCTCCCAGCTCAATCCACCAGTAGCCGGACTTGACATCGTATTTTTCCACCAGCTGGTCGGCATGGTCGGCATAGTCCTCGTCGGGGCGCAGCACCACCACGTCATCGGCATCGTGATAAACCACAATGTCGCCGTGGTAGCGGTGGACGAAGTCGCTTTCGTCAAAGTTGTAGGCCCAGTCGGGCTTTACGAATTTGACAGGGTGGCCTCTGTCCTCTGCCACGAAGTAGATGGTATTGCCCATGGTCTCCCCATCGGCCACCGCCGGGGCATCCTTCTCTCCATAGGTCTTTCCATCCTCCCGGCCGATGGCATACTCCGCCCCGGCGAAATAGCCCAGGGTGCCGTTGCCGGTGCAGTCCAGATAGATTTCCCCGGTGACGCTGAAGCGCTTTTCCGTGGTCATCTGGTAGCACTCCACAGACTGGATGCGCTTGCCGTCGGAGTGCACCGTATCCATGGTAGTATTCAGGAGAATGGTGAGGTTTTCCGTCTTCCGGGCGGCGGACCAGAGCACTCCGTCCCAGATGGAATAGTTATAGCTGTCGTTCAGATATTTGTTTTCCAGCTGCAATTCCATGAGAATGCCGGTTTCTGCGGCGTTTTTCTTCCCCCAGTGGCAGGAGGCGCCGGAGATGTGCATCCGCATTTCCGAGCTGGCGTTGCCGCCGAAGACCCCCCTGTCCTGCACCAGCAGGGTTTGGGCTCCCTGCCGGGCAGAGGCCATGGCGGCGCACAGGCCGCTCATGCCGCCGCCGATAACCACCACGTCATAGTGCCGGTGAATAGGCGGGTTCACCGAGGGGGCGGGAATCTCGTGAACAAATCGCTCCATGGTGCGCCTCCGTCAGACCGTGGGATAGCTGTCCCGGGCGTTGGGGTCGGTTTCCAGCATGACCCCCTGACTGCGCAGTATCCTGCGCAGCTGCTCCACGTCAATCTGGCCCGGCAGGCAGCCCTGCTGCACTGCCAGAGCGGCGCCCACACCGGCTCCCTGGCCCATGGCCATCAGAGGGGGCATCACCCGCAGGGAGGACAGAGCCACCGCATCCATGGAGGCACAGCGGCCGGAGAACATCAGATTGCCAATGTCCGCAGACACCGTGGAGCCGTAGGGGATGCCATAGGGCTTCACCTTCTTGACGATGGTGCTGGCACCGCCGCCGTCGTGAATGTCGATGATGTAAGAGCCGATGCCCACGGCGGTGCTGCCGATGGTGCCCTGGAGCAAATCCTCCTCGGTTAGGGTCTCGATGCCGTGGAACCGGCGGCTCTCCCGAATGCCGATGAAGGGATAGATTTTGGTAAGGGTGGCGTTTTCAAAGCCGGGCATGTACTTACGCAGCACCTCCACCAGCTGTAGGTTCTGGATATGGCCCTCGATTTCGGCCCGGGTCAGGTCCCGGACATCGGAGCCGTCCACCCCCAGGTGCCGGGTGCAGTTCAGGTTTACCCGGCCGGGGGTCAGGGTCTGGATGGAAATCAGGGTGTCCCTGTCCACCGGCAGGATGCCCTGGGCCTTTAGGGAGGTGAACATTTTCCGGAAGGCCACCATCACATGGTGGTGGGGGTTGGCACGGTAGTAGTCCGCATTGTACCCCGGGCCCACCTCGGTGGTGTCGGAGAGCAGGGTCTCTTCGGGGTGGGCAGCCAGATAGTCCACCAGCTCCTGCTCGTTGACCCCGTCCACGGTGCACATCAGCGTGGGGGGCTGGAGCTTGCCGGTGCCCTTCTGGCCCATCTCATAGGTGGCTCCTGCCAGATAACCCACGTCGCCGTCGCCGGTGGCGTCGATGAATACCCGGGCGTTTACCTCCATTTTCCGGCCCTTGCCGAAGAGGGTGACGGATTTCAGCAGACCGTTTTCCACATTGGTATCGATTACCTGGGTGTGCAGCAGCAGCTCCACACCGGCCTCCAGACATTTTTCAAAGGCCACCACCTTGAATACCTCGTCATTGTAGATGGTGACGGAGTCGTGCATGGGGCACCAGTGGTGGGGGCTGCACGCACCCTTCTGGCGCAGGGCATCCACAAATTCCTGGGCAATGCCCCGGATAACCTGGTTGCCGTATTTGTCCAGATAGCCCAGCAGAGGAAGCCCCAGGGTCAGGTTGCCCCCCAGGTAGCCGTTGCGCTCCACCAGCAGGACCTTGGCCCCCTGCCGTGCCGCTGCCAGCGCCGCCGGAAGGCCGCCGGGGCCGCCGCCAATGACCACGATATCGTAATTCAGTGTCTCCATTTTCATACGCTGCATCCTCCTCAGGTGCGTTCGGTTATGTATGTTTTTCGAAAATTGTGGATATTCCACATCTTCATCTTAGGCATCGTTCCTTTTTTTGTCAATATCTCTGAATTGCGATGAAATGTTCATTCTTTCTATTTTTGGCCGGTGGCGCTGCCCCAGTGTTGACATTTTTGCCTCGCTGCGGTATTTTAGAAAAAATGCGGGTATTTTGTCCTGCCCATTCCCCCTGTAAGGAGGCTGAAAGTATGTATAAGACCATTATTGTAGACGATGAGGAATCCGTGCGCTGCGGCCTGCGGGACCATTTTGACTGGGAGCTCCACGGCGTTACCGTGGTGGAGATTTTCCCGGACTGCGCCAAGGCCTATGAATATGTCCGCACCCATCCGGTAGACCTGGTAATTACCGATGTAATCACCCCCTATATGGATGGCATCACCTTTGCCAAGAAGCTCCAGGCGGAATATCCCAATATCAAGATTGTCTTTATCAGCGGCCACGCCAATGTCCAGTTTTTGCAGGAGGCCATGAAAAGCGACGCCTTTGACTACATTCTCAAATCCGTGGATTTGGACGAGCTCTCCGTCACCATCACCCGGGTGGTAAAGCTCCTGGATGCCCAGCACCAGGAGAAAAAGCGGGTCACGGATATGGAAAATCAGCTTTATCAAATGATGCCCCTGTACCGGGAGCGGCTGCTGAGAAGCCTGGTCGATGGGGGATTTGACCGGACGTGCGCCCCAATACTGGGGGTCAATCTGGATTTCTCCGCCCGCTACACCTGCCTTGTAATGCGGCTGACCAACAAATGGACCATACTCAAGGATATGGCAGCGGCTGGCCGCCAGATGATGAGCATCCGTGTGGAGGAAATCTGCGCCCGGACAATTGAAAAATGGCCGGGCAGCGTCACCTTTAAGAACCGGGTTTCCGAGTTCATGGTTGCCCTGAAATGTGAAAACGCAGACTATGAATTGGACGTGCTGGATGTATCCAATCGGCTTCGGACGGCTTTGCTTCAGGAGCTGGGGCTGGAATGCTCCATCGGCGTCAGCGAACCGGCGCTGCTTCAGGATTTCCGGGAGGCCTATCTGGAAGCCTGCGAGGCCATTGAGCAGCGCTACTACCTGGCAGAGGACACCGGCATCGCCGTGAAGAAATATACCGAGCTCCCCTCCACCAAGGAGGCCCGGGAGTACGCAGAGAAGAATCTGCCGGAAGCCATCCTCAGCGGCCAGCCGGGGCAGGTGGATGCGGTGCTGAACCAGGTATTCGCCAACGCCCGGGGCATGACTCCGGACGAGCAGGACAATTTTATGCTCTTCGTCCTGCTGCTGCCCTCCCGTACCCTGCTGGAGCTGCGGGCCCAGGAGGCCAACCCCTACCGCAACCAGCGGCAGCTGGTGGAGCACTGGCTCAGCTGCCCCTCCCATGTGGAGCAGGAGCAGTTCCTGCGGCAGATTCTACAGGAGACCACAGAGCTGCTCAGTGGCAGCAACGGCCCCGGCACCAGCGCCATTATCCGGCAAATCAAAACCATTGTAGGGGAGCAGTACATGGAGCAGATTTCCGTGGCCAGTCTGGCCTCCCAGGTGCATCTGACTCCCACCTATCTGTGTGTGCTGTTCAAGCAGGCCACCGGCAAGACCATCAACGAATACCTGACGGCAGAGCGGATGCGCCAGGCCAAGCGGCTGCTCAGCGATCCCTCTGTGCGGCTGTATGACGTATGCTATCAGGTGGGCTACCTCTCCCCCAGCTATTTTTCCAAGCTCTTCAAGAAGCTCACCGGTATGCCTCCCGGAGAATACCGGCAGAAGGCCATCAGCGACAACCCGGGCTAAGGAGGGCGGCCATGGGAAGATTCCAACGAACCGGCCAGACCATCCGGGAGCGGATTTTGAAGAAAAGCGGCCGCTCCATTTCCTGGAACAGAACCGTTCTGGCCATGCTGGTAATGGGTGCCGTTGCCATGATGGCTATTTTCCTGCTGTTTCGAATGACGGCCCAGGTCATGGCCCAAGACGTCCGGCTGTCCCTGGAGCAGACGGTGGAGCAGCAGCGCATCCACTTTGACTTCCGCCTACGCAGCGTACAGCAGCAGGCGGAAAACCTGATGCCCATTATCTATCCCCTGATGTCCATCAGCGAGAACCCCCTGGAGCAGTACCAGGAATTTGAGCAGCTCCGTTCCGCCATCAGCCTCAGCACCAACAACACCGATGTCACCGGCGTGCGGCTGTATGTACCCAGCGACAAGCTCTACAGCAACCAGGGAGAAACCTTCCTTCCCCTGCGCTGGCTTCTGGGCCAGGATTTGCCCTATCTGAAAAAGGCGGGCATCCAGTGGCTGGAAACCCAGACAGTGCCTATGACGGATCCCCGCGGTACACGCAAGACCGTCCAGGCCATCACCTGTGTCTATTCCATGCGCCAGCGCACGGATTACAGCCAGATTTGCTGTGTGCTGATGCTGGACGTGCCGGTTTCCGGCTTCGATGAGCTGCTCTGCGTAGAGGGGACGCCGGAGCAATACGGCTTCCTGGTAAACAGCCAGGGCATAAGCCTGGCCTGTCCGGAAAGCCGACTGCTGGGGCAGCAGGTGGTGGAGGATGCCCTGATGGAGCAGATTCGCGCCAGGGGCAGCGGCAGCATCCAGCAGGGCAGCTCGGTGTATGTGTTCCGGAAGCTCAGCAATTTCGACTGGTACCTGGTGATGCAATACCCCGGCAGTATGCTCACTGTGGGAGACAGCATCCAGGCCAATTTCCTGAAAATTCTGGTGGTGGCGGTGCTGGTGGTGGCACTGTTCATTGTGTTCATGCTGGCCTACCACTTCACCACCAACGTGACCCTTACCCGCATCAACGCCACCCTAGAGGCCCTGAGCCAGGGTGCCCAGCAGCCCGGCGGGGAGCAGGCCCCGGAATTCCTGGACCCCCTGCACCACCTGGAACGCAACGCAGACCAGATGGTGCTGACCATCAACGAGCTGATGGAGGAGCGCTACCGGGACAGGCTTGCCATAGCGGAGTCCCAGATGGAGTCCCTGCAGGCCCAAATCAAGCCCCATTTCCTGTACAACACCCTGGACATCATCAAATGGATGATTCTGGACAACAAGGATGCCGATGCGGTGTGGATGGTAAATGCCCTGTCCAAATATCTGCGGCAGAGCATCAACAAGGGCCCGGCCATCATCCCCTTGCGGGAGGAGCTGGAGCTGTCCCGGAACTATGTGCAGATTATGCAGAAGCGCTTCGCCAACCGCTTCCAGGCCCATTTTGAGATTGACGAGGATGTGGAGGAATACCGGATTCCCAAGCTGTCCCTCCAGCCTCTGCTGGAAAATGCCCTGCTCCATGGGGTGCTGTACTCCGAGAAGCCGGACAAGGAGCTGAGCATCCGGGCCTGGCTGGCAGACGGTATGCTGAATCTGGAGGTGGAGGACAACGGCAAGGGCATGAGCCAGGAGCAGTGCCAGGCCCTGGAGCAGGGCCGCAGCGGCTACGGCTTCTCCAATGTGCTGCGGCGGCTGGATCTATTCGCCAAGGGGAACAGCTCCTGCCGCATCTTCTCCCGGGAGGGCGTGGGCACCTGCATCTCCATCCGCCTCCCAGCCACCACCCGAGAGGATGCCTTCGACCGTCAATTCTGATATTGTGCATAAATGCCAACGGTTTTTCCCCAGTCGGAAACCGTTGGCATTTATATATTATGCACATATGTTGCTGTATTTTTCGGTGTTGTTTGTGAAGTACTAACAAATGAGCATTGACTTTTCCGAAGAAAAACGTTTATAGTAGCCCTGAGAATGTAAAAGAACAAAACCACCCCCACAACAGAAAGAAGGATTTTTATGAACATGAAGCAAGTCACCCTGGTAAGCCCGGAAACCTTTGAAATCCACCAGGTTCCGGTGCCCCAATGCCAGCCCGACCAGGCCTGTCTCTTATACACATCTCCGAGCCCACGAGA
>UROL01000046.1 GCA_900549495.1 uncultured Eubacteriales bacterium
GGAGATGTGTATAAGAGACAGATATAGCTTTCCCGGCAAGAGATTCTTCCGACATCCAGCCAGCGGGAGAATTGTTTTTCCCGGTAGGCTTCTTCCAAAGTCTTGAGCTTTTCCTGAATCTTGGCGGCATAGGTGGGAATTGCCGTCTCCATGGCGGCCAGTTCATCCTCGGTCATTCCCCCGACGATTCGGCGCACATAATCGTTGATTTCCGCCGCCGCATAACCGTTATTCCGGTTGATTTGCTTACAGAGCAGTTTGGTGCAGCTTTCAATCTTCTGCTCCGGCGGGAGCTGGGCCAGACGGTTGCGGATATACTCACTCAATTCACTGTCAGCCCGCTTATATTTGGGAACAGCCTCTCCATTTTCGGCCAAATCCACACGATACATTTCTCCGGTAGCCAGTTCAAAGTGTATTTGCGCATCCTGTCCAGCCAGTGAAAAGCCATCTGACAGATTTTCCGGTTCCAGCAGCTCATACTCTCCGCCGAACATATCCGGGGTGTACCGAAGGAAAAACTGGGGAATCCGCAGTGCGGAGGCTTCATCTGCAAAGACGCTCTGCATCGCATTCTGTTTCAGCATATCTCCAAGCTCCCCTCCTAAGAATCCATCATCCGGCCCATTGGCCACCGCAGTATAGCTTTCCGCCTGCTGTGTTGCCTCCTGCACCATGGCAGATACCGCTGTACCCTCAGATTCTGTGTTTTCCAAGGCCGTCCTGACTTCCTGCACGTTTACATCATCAAATGTATCCGTTTCCTCGGCTTGCGGTTCCATAGGGAGTGTTATTTGGGGTACTTCCTGCCAGGCAGGAGTCTTAGGGATTTCCGCTGCCTCACCAAGTCGGTAATCCTTTCGGCTGAAACCAGCCTTATTCAGTCCGGCTATGATTTTTTCCAACGTGTTGTGGAAATCCACAGAATTCGTCAGCACATAGGATGTATTCAGCAAGGGGGACTTATGCTCCATGGCATAGGGCTGGCGCAGAATCCGGCCCAAAATCTGCTCCACGTCCACGGTGGAGGTGCGGTTGGCAAGAGAAGCCAGAATATAGGCAAAGGGGCAGTCCCAGCCCTCTTTCAGCGCATTGATTGTGATGATATACCGGATTTTGCAATCCCGGCTCATTAAGTCCTTCCCTTTGAGGTCGTCCACATTGGAGGTTTTGACTGCAATTTCCTCTTCCGGGATGCCCATATTCACAAGCATTGCCTTGACTTTGTCGAAGGTGTCGCTGTTGTCTCCGGTGCGGGGCTGGGCCTGGAACAGGACGATGGGGCGGATATACTTGCCGCCCGCCGCCTCTGCCGCAATTGCCTCTTTCTCAATACTGCCCCGAAGCTGGATGGCATCCTGAATCACACTTTGCCGGGTGGTGCGGTTGTACACAACCACAGGGAGCTTGACCATATGCTCCCTTTTTAATTCCCGGGCATCCACATAGGAAATGATATTGCTGTTCTCCCGGGGAGTAGCCGTCAGGTCAAGCACAAAGGATGGATTCAGATTGTTCAGCATTTCCACGCTGAGCTTCGATTCCGCATTGTGGCTTTCGTCCACCACAACCACAGGCTCCAAATGCCGCAGCACCTGAATCAGTGCGGTATCCGGCGTATCGGCAAGCAGAGCGTTCGTATCCTTGAAGAACTCCGCAAAACGGAACAGATTCCCATTTTCCTGATACACCTTGCGTACATCCCGGTTCCGGCTGTCAATGCGCAGGGAGCTATAGCTCATAATGCAAACCGTCAGCATCTCCCGCACGGTGTCCGGGGAGAAATTTTGCCCGGTCAGCAGCATTTCTTTTGTGTATACACCGACCCGTCCGGCAAAATCCTGATCCAGCCGCTGGCGGTAGGGATGGTTTACATCAGAAAGATTGCGGACGGTCTGGGTCAAAATGGAGTCGCTGGGCACCAGCCAGACCACCACCTGGGGTTTGCCGGTGGGCATGGCATCAAAAATACGCCGAATGGAGGCACAGGCCATAAAAGTCTTTCCGCCGCCGGTGGGCACTTTCATGCAAACGTGGGGCACGCACTGGATGGAATTATTATAGGACGGCACACCGCCCAACCCAACAGCCACATCCTTGGCAAACCAGTATTCCCGCCATGCGGAAAATAAATTTGGCCCCCGGTTCACGCAGACCATATAACTGGACAGGTCACGCATGACCTGCTTCTGATAGTTATTCAGTTCCATTGATGCACCTCCATTATCTTGGAATTTCGGTAGGAAGATATGGAACGACCGCATTTATTATATCCCTTTGCTTGTCTCCGCGTAATAGCACAATAATCAAGGGACAATACTCTTTATTGTCAATTCCAAAAAAGTGACCGATAGACGCAGAAATATTCTTGCAGTTAAAAACCTTTATGACCTCAGAATAGTCATCGTTTTGTAAGACAGTGGTAAATATCTGTTTCTGCTTAGCATGAATTGCATCGTAGTTTATCCCCCTCATGGTAGCGTCTAAACTAGCCTTTGCCTCCGTGTCATTTTTCTTTGAAATTTCTGCACTCGTAAGTTTGTACTTAATTTCTGCAACAGTAGCTTCACATACCTGCCTATTGATTTGATGAAAAAAACGTTCTTGAATCACATATTTCTTCACTTCTTCAAAGACACGGTCTGGATTTTTAGCCATATGTGATGCAATATATCGAATTAGTTCTTCGCCGATAAAAAGGTTTTCAACTTCGGCCACCTTAATTGTATAGATATGATTTTCTTTGTATTTTTCTATTTCATAATCTGACCGGAAATCTCGGTCAATAATTCCATAAACCTCACAATCATGTAGTGACAAGTTATTGCGAAATGCCTTTGTGCGAGCAATAACCTGAGTACAGCTACCACAGGGAACAATATAGTAGTTCGGATAAAGTTCAGAATATAACTGGGTATCGAAACTGTTTCTCTCACCCTCGACAAATAATACATTCTTACGGCTTCCTAAGATGTCCAATAAAAGTTCTTCTGGCAAATCTTCAGTCTCAATTCTCTCAAACTTCCATCTGTTGCCGTCATATTCTTTAATCCAAATTTTATCTGCATTGGAATGCATGGCGGCGAACTGGGTGTCATGTGTGATGTAGATAAACAAGCAATCCGGGCGATAGTATTCCAGTGCCATCCACAAGCGATTCATTATCGAGCGGTGCAGATGAATTTCTGGTTCATCTACGATGAGTATTCTATTCTCTGGAACACATAAAACTTGAGCCGCAAGGTATAACACAGCACGTTCACCATCACTCATTTGATTTGCAGAATACCTGACTGGCTCTCCACTTTTTTCAAAGGTTGCATAGAATTTGGAATCGTCAAGAATCAAATTTCTTTGTGGCAGAACTTCTTTCCAAATGCTTCGCAGTTTATCAAATACAGTGTGCGGAACACACGGTTTTGAGAGATTGCGTTCTTCAGCTTCCCTACACTGCTTTACAAAAAGGTCGTTCTCGTTATTCTTTAGTGCTATCAAAGCCGCAAGGACGTTTTCGAAGTCATCCACTAATTTAGTTGTATATTTACCCCGTTCCCATCTGAGAGCTTTATCTTTCCTTTCGACAAATCCCTTGTTATCGGTTCCGTAGAATACGAAATTTTCAGCCTGTGAATAGCTTTTCAGCGCTATGTCTTCATTAAAGTTCAGATTCCGTTGTGCGCCAATTCGATGAACATTCTCAGAATCTTGTTGCTCAATCCATGCACCAAGATGGCTCTTGCCAGAGCCATTTGCCCCGATAATAATAACGCAATTATTACTTGTTGCGTATTCCTGCTTCTGTCCCTGTTCGTCTGGAAGCCAGTATGTAAAAGTCATTGTATTCCTTCTTTCTCTTCACAGCTAACTTACAGTTTTGTAATATCCCGGGGGATTTTCTTGAATGTAATGTGGTATTTTTCCAGTTCTGCTTCACTGAGTGTACACAGGTCGGCATAGATTACATAGGCATCCGCCTTTGTTTTGACACTGTGGAGGAACTGACGGTTCAGCGTTGTGATAGACTGCTTTTCATAGTAGAAATAGTAGGCGCTGTTTACATGAACACCCATCAGATACGGTTCTTCCGGGCAAGGCTCCGGCAATGGGGCTTTGGTGTCGGTGAAGTACACATATTCCCGGATTTTATCAACACCCACGTTCTCATTCAGAACGTCACCAATCATCAGCGGTTCGCCCAGCTCATAAAAGCTGAAATTGCCGCCGGTACCGGAAATTTGATCCGCCGCCTTAGTAACAGCGGTAACAATCAAGTGATCATTTTCAATCTTCGGGTTTTTAACGGATGAATATTTTCCTTTAGCCGCTGCTACTATTTCTTTCGCTTCCTTGAGCATTTCTGCACCCTTGGAAAGATTTTTAACAGTGATTTCCTCATCATACAAAACTTCTTCTCTATCTGCTGTATAGCCTGAAATTACTCTTTTCGCACGCTCCGCTGTAATGGTATCTACGTAATCCATCATTTCGACAAGAATAAACTTACGGTGTCCACCGTCCGCTTTGTTCATATTAAGGACGGCATGGGCAGTAGTGCCGGAACCGGCAAAGGAATCGAGAATTAGTGTGTTTTTGTCTCCTGCGATTTGCAGAATACGTTCCACCAAGCGGGGCGGCTTTGGCGTGTTGAAAGTAGCTCTTCCATCGAAAATTGCTTTCACAATTTTTGCTGCTTCATCTGTATGGCCTACCTCTGCATAAGGCCAGTAATTAGTAGGTGTTTTCCCTTCAACGCTATCTATATAGGTTTTTCTTCGGATACCGCCATTGCCTCCGTTAGTAAAATAGAAGCGAGGCCATTGTCCTCTTTGTAAAATTCTCTTAGCATTTTCTTTCGCTACATCCAATGGGTCTGAAAGCATAATCCCCATTACACCTTTGCGAACATCTTCGGTGGACACACCACATACCTCTGCTCTTTTTTCTGTATCATCAATTTCTCGCAATTCGTACTTCGTCCAGCCGTTCATGTATTCTAGCATCGTATCTTGTTGATACCGCCAGTGTGCGCCATTATAGGGATATATCAAATCTCCTGTAAATGGGTGTTGGATTGCATAAACCATTCCTTGATGTGTAGCGGCATCGGCAGCAAAGGCATCGCTGCTTGTCCACGGCATAATATCGTTGTCTGGATTTTTGTATTTTGCATCCATCGCCGATGTGCGGGGAAGTTTATTCGGATTCCAACCAGGTTGCTTGCTATACACAACAAGGTGTTCGACCTCATTAACAATGCCTTTTGAATCATTTCGGGGGGAATAGGTACGCTGCCAGGAAATATTGGAAACGAAGCAGTTACTTCCGAAAATTTCATCACAAATCAGCTTGAGATTGGCATATTCCGCATCGTCAATGCTGATGAAAATAACGCCATCGTCCGCCAGCAGCTTTTGCAGCAGTTTCAACCGGGGGTATATCATGCACAACCATTTATCATGGCGGCTTAAATCTTCTCCCTCTTTTCCGACAACCTCACCCAACCACTTCTTGATTTTCGGGTCGTTGACGTTATCGTTATAGACCCAGCCCTCTTCACCGGTGTTGTAGGGCGGATCAATATAAATGCACTTCACCCGCCCCTCATACCGGGGTAGCAGCGCTTTCAGGGCTTCCAGATTGTCCCCATGGATAATCATATTTTCGCTGCCGTTGTCGGCTTCCGTCTGTCCGTTTTCGTCAAAACTGTATTTTCGCTCCAATACCCGATAGGGCACTTCCAAGTGATGGTTGACGACCTTTTCTTTTCCAATCCATTCCAGTGTTGGCATTGCTTTGCCCTCCTAAAATGCAGAATAGCCTCTGCATCTTTCTGTATTTCATGTTAAATATGCCATATTTCAGCAGCGATATCCTGCGATGCCGTGTTCCGTTTCAGGGGACACCTGCGGACTCTCTGCGCAGCATGGCCCCCATTGGTAACTCATGTAAGCATATAAATATATTTATGTATAAGTATAATGCACATCCGGTGGTACTGTCAACACGGACTTCACAACTTTCTGACAACTGCCCAGCGGCCCATGCCGGGCAAGCGCCCCCCAAAAAGCCTCGTTTGCGCTGCAAGTACACCATACATAATTCCCCTTTTCCTGCAAATACTGCTACCGTGCAAATCAAGCGCTGAGCGCTTCAAAGGAGAAGAGAGTATGAAAGCAACAGGCATCGTCCGCCGGGTGGATGATTTGGGCAGAATTGTCATTCCGAAGGAAATCAGAAGAACCCTGAGAATCCGAGAGGGGGACCCATTGGAAATCTATACGGAGAAGGACGGCGGGGTGATTTTTCGGAAGTATTCACCCATGGGGGATTTGCAGGAATTTGCCTCACAGATGTGTCAGTCCATTGTGGCGGCGACGGGGCATATTGCGGCGGTGGCGGATAGGGACAGCATCATTGCGCTACATGGGGCTCCGAAGCGGGATTTGATGGACAAGCCCAATTCGCCGGAGCTGGAGCGGCTCATGGAGCAGCGGAAGAACTATCTGTACCAAAGCGGCGAGTCCCCCATCCGGGCATCTGACGGGGCGGAGAAATACCATCTGGGGGCGGCGGCGCCCATTCTCTCCCAGGGGGATTTGATGGGGTGCGTGATGCTTCTGCTGGGCGAGGACGAGGCGCCCCTCCAGGACGCCCACCGCACACTGGCCCGGACGGCGGCCAGCTTTCTGGGGATGCAACTGGAAAGTTGAAAAGCAAGGGCGTGCTGCATTTTTGCGGCACGCCCAAGGTCATGTATGGGGGTATTTCCTTATAGCGAAGAATTTTCGCAGTCGGCAGGGCAATCCTCCTGGCGGTCGATATGGATTTCTACAGGAAGGGTGCAGCCCTTGCCGCGCAGCTGCGCCGTCATGGCCTGAATCAGCTGGTCATTGGTGGCGGGCAGCCCATAGGGTACGGCCAGGTCGAAGGAGAGCTTCTGGCTGCCCTGGTAGTCCAGAATCCGCAGGTCATGGATGGTGGCGGCGGGGTCCAGCTGGGCGGCGCAGGCCTTGACCAGGCGGCGGTAGTCGGCCCACTGGCCATCCTCGGGGATGGGGTCGTAATGGATGACCAGGTGGATGCCCATTTGGCGCATGGCCTCCTGCTCGATGTGGTCCAGCTGGTCGTGGGCATCCAGGGGCGGCTCGCTGGCATCCATCTCCGCATGGACGGTGGCGAACACATGGCCGGGGCCGTAGTCGTGAATCAGCAGGTCATGGACACCCAAAACCCGGGGATGGGACAAAATCAGGTGGGTCAGCTTTTCCACCGTCTGGGCATCCGCCTGGGCCCCCAGCAGGGGGGATACGGTGTCCTTGGCCAGGGAAACCCCGGACCACAGGATGAAAATTGCCACACCCATGCCCACGATTCCATCCAGCCGGATGTGCAGCAGGCTATCCGCCAGGAAGCTGAGGAGCACGGCAGAGGTGGCGACGATATCGTTGCGGCTGTCCTGGCAGGTGGCCTCCAGGGTGGCGGAGCCAATCATTTTGCCCAGGCTCCGGTTGAAGCCCGCCATCCAGAGCTTGACCAGGATGGACACCAGAAGAATCGCCACCGTCAGCCAATCCACCGGGACGGACTGGGGGCTTAAAATCTTCTGGAAGGAGGATTTGGCCAGCTCCGCTCCTGCCAGCAGCACCAGGGCAGCCACCACCACCCCGGATACATATTCGTAGCGGCCATGGCCGAAGGGGTGCTCCTCGTCCGCCGGGCGCTGGGCCATCCGGAAGCCCAGCAGCGTTACCACCGAGGAGGCTGAATCGGTAAGGTTATTGATGCCGTCGCCGGCAATGGCCACGGAGCCGGTGGCCAGACCGGCGGCAATTTTCAAAGCGGCCAGGAACACGTTGCACACTATGCCAACAGCCCCGGCCAGCTTGCCAATGGCGGCATGGGCAGTGGGAGAATGGGTGGATGCATCGGGGACGAACAGGCGCAATAGCAATTTTGTCATGGGAGACCTCCATTTGGGTGTGGCTTCCGGGGCATATAAAAAGGCCACGGAGCAGCAAGAAATTGACTGTCCCGTGGTAAACCACTGTCACTTCTGTGACCCGACCGAAAAACGGTCTGTTCAGTTTGCTTATTTATGCGGATTATAGCAGGAACCCCCGGAACTGTCAAGGGAAAATCTTGAAATGTACTTTTTTCGACAGACCCGGATATTTTTTGGAATACCTCTTGTCAATCGGTTTTTCATATTCTATAATGTCTCCAGATAAAGAAGGAGCGTTGCTTATGACCATTGATGATTTGAAAGTCGGTCAGTCCGGCACCATTGCTCAGGTAGGCGGGGAAGGCTCCCTGCGGCTGCG
This sequence comes from uncultured Eubacteriales bacterium, assembly GCA_900549495.1. Classification (GTDB taxonomy): domain Bacteria; phylum Bacillota; class Clostridia; order Oscillospirales; family Oscillospiraceae; genus Faecousia. The sequence continues at coordinate 8,322 of UROL01000046.1, forward strand.
GTTTCTGGATATGGGTCTGATACCCGGCACCCGGGTATCGCTGCGTAAGGTGGCCCCCATGGGGGACCCCATTCAGATTCAGGTGCGGGGCTACGAGCTCACCATCCGCCGGGAGGATGCGGCAAAAATCACGCTGAAGGAGGAATCCCTATGATTTTCGCCTTGGCGGGAAACCAGAACTGCGGCAAGACCACCCTGTTCAATGCCCTCACCGGCTCCAACCAGCATGTGGGGAATTTCCCCGGTGTCACCGTGGACCAGAAGGTGGGCACCATCCGGGGCACCAGCCATCAGGTGGTGGATTTGCCGGGCATCTATTCCATCCGGCCTTATACCCAGGAGGAGATTGTCACCCGGGACTTCATTCTGAACTCCAAGCCCGATGCCATACTGAACATTGTAGACGCCACAAACATCGAGCGCAATCTCTATTTGACCTTGCAGCTGCTGACCCTAAAGGTGCCCACCGTCATTGCCCTGAACATGATGGACGAGCTTACCGGCAACGGCGGCAGTGTGGATGTGCAGAAGCTCAGCCAGGAGCTGGGGGTGCCTGTTGTGCCCATCAGCGCCGCCAAGAACCAGGGCATCTCTGAGCTGGTGGACATTATGCTCACCACCGCCGAAAACCGAACCATCCCCAAGGTTCAGGACTTCTGCCCCGAGGGCCCGGTGCACCGGTGCATCCACGCCGTCTGCCACATCATCGAGGATCACGCCCAGCGGGTGCAGCTGCCCCGGCGCTTTGCCGCCACCAAGCTCATCGAGGGCGAGGAGGAATTCTTTGACCTGCTGAAGCTGAGCCAAAACGAGAAGGAGCTGATTGAGCACTCCATCATCGAAATGGAGGCGGACACCGGCCTGGACCGCAACGCTGCCCTGGCGGATATGCGCTACAATTTTATTGAGAAGGTGTGCACCGGCTGCGTCACCAAGGCCTCCGAAAGCAAGGAGCACCGGCGAAGCGTGAAAATCGACAAGGTACTGACCAACCGGTATCTGGCCATTCCCCTGTTCGCCGCCATTATGGGGCTGGTGTTCTTCCTGACCTTCAATGTGATTGGTGCTGCCCTTTCCGATGTGATGACCTACGCCGTGGATGGGCTGACCCAGCTGGCCGACCGGGCCCTCACCGCCTACGGCATCAACCCGGTGGTGCACAGCCTGGTTATCGACGGAATCTTCGCCGGGGTGGGCAGCGTGCTCAGCTTCCTGCCCATTATCGTCACGCTGTTCTTCTTTCTGTCCATTCTGGAGGACTCCGGGTATATGGCCCGGGTGGCCTTCGTGATGGACAAGCTGCTGCGGAAAATCGGTCTGTCCGGGCGGAGCTTTGTGCCCATGCTCATCGGCTTCGGCTGCTCGGTGCCCGCCATTATGGCAACCCGCACCCTTTCCAGCAACCGGGACCGGAAGATGACCATTCTGCTCACCCCCTTTATCAGCTGCTCCGCCAAAATTCCCATCTATACCCTGTTCGCCGCCGCCTTCTTCCCGGGGCGGGAGCTGGTTGTGATGCTGGCACTGTACTTTGGCGGCATCGTTGTGGGGATTCTGATGGCCCTGCTGCTGAAAAACACCCTGTTCCAGGGCAATCCCGTACCCTTTGTAATGGAGCTGCCCAACTACCGCTTTCCCTCTGCCAAGAGCGTGCTTCTGCTGATGTGGGAGAAGGCGGAGGATTTTCTCACCCGGGCCTTCACTGTTATCTTTATGGCCACGGTGATTATCTGGTTCCTGCAAACCTTTGATTTGAAACTGAATGTGGTGTCGGACAGCGCCGGCAGCATTCTGGCTTGGCTGGGGCAGCTCTTCGCCCCCATCTTCGCCCCCCTGGGCTTTGGGGATTGGCGGATGATTACGGCTCTGGTGTCCGGCTTTACCGCCAAGGAGGCTGTGGTCAGCACCTTCGGCGTGATTCTGGGGGTGAGCAACGAGCAGCTGCACCAGGCCCTGCACCTGCTGTTTACCCCCCAGTCCGCCGCCAGCTTCCTCACCTTCTGCCTGCTGTATACCCCCTGCGTGGCCGCCGTGGCCACCATCCAGCGGGAGCTGGGCTCCAAGCTGAAGACCGTCGGCGTGGTTATTGCCCAGTGCGCCGTGGCCTGGGTGGCAGCCTTCCTGGTGTATCAGATTGGCGGGTGGATAGCATGAGCCTTGCGGATTACCTGCTGCTGATTCCCATTGCCGGATACTGCCTCTGGCTTCTCTTCCGGCCCAAAAAGAAAAAATGCAGCGGCTGCTGCGCCAAGTGCCACGGCTGCAAATGAATGTGCTCCCCTGCCCCGACGTTTTCTGCGCCGGGGCAGTTTTGGGCTTGCCCGGTGTTTTTTGGAATAAATCCCCCAAAGCTGGCAAACAATACCTGTGCAAATCTTTTTTGGAGGGATTCAAATGAAACACATCCTGCGCCCTGCCCTGGGCATTTTGCTGGCGGCGGGGCTGACGCTGTCGGTATCGGCGGCGGAGATGGACAGCCAGGCCCCCTATTGCTTTGGCCCGGAGGAATTCTCCCCCGGGGACGGAGCCCTGGCAGGAATCTGCCTCACCGAACTGCCGGAAAAGCGCCTGGGCACCGTTATGCTGGGGGAGCGGGTTCTGCGCCCCGGGGACGTGCTCACCGCCTGCCAGGTGGGGGAAATGACCTTCGTGGCCGGTGGGCCGGAGGAAAATGCCACCGCTGCCATCCGCTATCTGCCAGTCTTCTCCAACGGTCTGGCCGGGGAGGCCACCATGACCCTGTCCATCCGGGGTAAGGAGAACAAGCCCCCCATTGCAGAGGACGGTGCCTTTGAAACCTACAAGAATCTGGAAATCACCAACCATTTGAAGGTTCGTGACCCGGAGGAGCAGGAGATGACCTTCCGCCTGGTGCGGGAGCCCAAGCGGGGCACGGTGGTACTGAAGGAAGACGGCAGCTTCACCTACACGCCCAATAAAAACAAGGTGGGCATCGATTCCTTCGTCTATACCGCCACCGATGCCGCCGGGAAAACCTCCCGGGAGGCCACCGTCACCATCCAGATTCGAAAGCCTACGGATGCCAGCCAATATTCCGATACCCTGGGCCGGGGCTGCCGGTTTGCGGCAGAGTGGATGAAAAATACCGGCATCTTCACCGGCGAGTGCGTGGGCGGCAGCCCCTGCTTCTCCCCGGACAAGGAGGTTTCCCGGGGCGAGTTCGTCACCATGCTGGTGAAGGCCCTGCAAATTCCCACGGACCGCCGGGTGACGGAAACCGGCTACCCCGACGTGCCGGAGTGGCTGCGGCCCTATCTGGCTGCCGCCATTCGCTCCGGCCTCACCTCCGGTCTTGCTCCGGCTGAGACCTTTGCCCCCAGCCAGCCGATTACCTGCGCCGATGCCGCCGCCATGCTCTGCGCCGCCCTGGGCTTGCAGCAGCAGGAGCAGCCCGCCCTGTCCGCCGAGGCCCTCCCCCCGGACTATCGGGAGGTTGCCGCTCAGAACGGCTTTGATTTCTCCGGTGCCCTGCTAAGCCGCAGCGATGCCGCCACGGTGCTGTACCAGGCCAGCCAATACCACAACCCATAAAAAAACCGCCGCCCATCTGGGCGGCATTTTTGCGGCGGCGCTATCGGTAAGACCACCGGAGGAGAAGCAGTCCGGCGGCAAGCTGGACGGCCAGAATGGCAGGGAGCCCCAAATAGAATTTTGGCTTCCGGGTTTTGTGGCGGAACAGCCGCATCCCCGCCAGGCAGCCCAGGCTGCCCCCCAGGGCCGCCACGGTGAGCAGGGTGGCCTCCGGTATTCGCCAGAGGTGTTTTTTTGCTTTTTCCTTGTCGGCAAGCATAATCAGCAGCCCCACCGCATTGATTGTCAGCAGATAAAAAAGGAGAAGAGGCGTCATGCGCAATCCTTTCAGGAGGTGTGGATTTGAAAAAATTTTGGATTATGGCAATGGCCGCAGTGCTTCTTTGCGGCTGCGCCCGGCAGGTGGAAACGGCGGAGACAGTGGCCGACCTATGG
>UROL01000047.1 GCA_900549495.1 uncultured Eubacteriales bacterium
GTTACCTGGGTGGGGGTGCCACGGAGAATTTTCACCCGGCGGGTTCCGGCGTCCATGTCGAAGTAGTTGTCCTCCAGCAGCACGTCGGCACCGGCCTGGAGCTCTACGCTCCGGGCATAGGCCTGGGCGGTGACCAGGATTTCGTCTCCCTCCAGCTTCACCTCCAGGGCGGGGTCGGCGAAGTGGAAGTGCTTGGGGGCACAGAACAGCACACTGCCCTGGCCCACCAGGTGGCCCCGGGAATCCTCCAGGCTGTAGGAATAGTAGCAGTCATAGGTGGCCTGGCTGGAGAAGTCCTGCTCCGGCATCCACTGGGTGCTCAGGGCCGGGACGTCCACATCGAAGGTGCCGCTCTGGATAATGCTGGCATCCGGGCGGCGCAGGGCCCAGTGGGCCTTGCCCTGGAAGGGCTGCATGGTCTCGTTGCTCACATTCAGCCGGGCGCTCTTTTTCAGGGCGAAGGGCTCGGCGTTGACGTTGGTGTTCTGGCTGAGGATGCCCTCCTCGTGGCAGGAAATCAGCACCGGGGCAAAGAACCGCTTCTCGTAGTAGTGCAGTGCCTTCCAGCGGCCAAAATAGTCGATGGAGGCCCAGCTGGCCACGGGCCAGCAGTCGTTGAGCTGCCATACCACTGCGCCCATGCAGCGGTTGCCGTCCCGATGCCGCCGCCAGTGCTCCACACCGTACTGCATGGCCTGGGCCTGGAGCAGCTGAGAGGCATACACCAGCAGGTCAATGTCCTTGGGGTACAGATACATCTGGGACAGATAGGAGACAATCTTGCCGTTGGCAGAGGCGTTGCGCTGGTGCTTCTCCATTACATAAGAGAAGATGTTCCTGTCCTCCGGGGCGGTGAAGGATTCGATGGTCTGCATACAGGGGAAGCTCTGGAAGCCGAACTCGGAGACATAGCGGAACAGATAGTTCCGGTAGTCGGTGAAGGGCTTCAGCCCATGCCACACGTCCCAGTAGTGAACGTCGCCCCGGTTGGGGTCCTGAGGCTCGTCGAAGCTGCCGCCGCTGGAGGGGGAGGCGGGCCAGTAGAATACCTGGGGTGCCTCCACCTGGACAATCTTGGGGATGATGTACTCATACATCTTGATATAGTCTGCCACCTGGCGCTTGCTGTCCACCCATTCGCCCACGGCCACAAACTCCTCCATCTCGTTGTTGCCGCACAGCAGGGCCAGGGAGGCGTGATGCCGCAGGCGGCGGACATTGTCGATAAACTCCGCCCGGATGTTGGCCTCGAAGTCGTCGGTGAGGTTATACACGGCGCAGGCGAACATAAAGTCCTGCCACACCAGCAGACCCAGCTCGTCGCAGATGTCATAGAAGAAGTCGTCGGGATAGTAGCCGCCGCCCCATACCCGGACGCAGTTCATATTGGCCAGCCTGGCATCCTCCAGCAGCCGCCGGGTGCGGGCGGGATTCACCCGGGGCAGCAGATTGTCCTCGGGGATGTAGTCTGCGCCCATGGCGAAGACGTCCACGCCGTTGACGCAGTGGCAGAAGCTCTCGCCCCACTGGTCCTTCTTCCGGGTCACCGTCATGGTGCGAAGGCCGATGCGGCGGCACCAGCTGTCCAGTCCGTCTCCCAGAGTGACCTCTACGGTGTACAGGGGCTGCTGCCCCAAGCCGTTGGGCCACCAGAGCTGGGGATTGGGAATCTCAATTACCGCCTGGGTTCCCTGGGCGGTGAGGACGGTGCCGTCTGGGGCCGTCACCTTCACGGCCACCGGGGCGGTGCCGGTGAGCTCTGTAATGTGGGTGTTTACCGTCAGGGTCACCTTGCCCTGGCAGTGGGCCTGCTCCACCAGCACGTCCCGAATCCGGGCGGTGCTGATGCCCAGGATGGAGATATCCCGCCAGATGCCCGCATCCGGCAGACGGGGGCCCCAGTCCCAGCCGAACATGCAGTGGGCCTTACGCAGCAGCGGGAAGCCCACCATGGCGTCGGAGGAGCCGTCGGCAATGGACTGGGCGTAGGCCTCTTTAATAAAGCGGGTGGGGGAATCGAATTTCACGGTGATGTGGTTCTGCCCCGGCTTCAGCACGGACTTCACGTCGAACTCCCAAACCCGGTGCATATTCTTTGCCTTGCCCACCTCCACGCCGTTGACGGTGATGGTGGCCAGGGTGTCCAGCCCGTCGCAGTGGAGCAGCACCTGCTGGCTGGCAAGCAGCTGGTCGGGAACCTGGAAATCCCGGCTGTAGACAAAGTCATTGTCCATGATTTTCAGGGCTTCGTTCTCGTTGTCCCGGTAGAAGGGGTCCGGAATCTGACCGGCGGTGAGCAGGTCGTGATACACGGAGCCGGGGACGGTGGCGTGGATGCGGGGGAAGGCGCTGCCCGGGATGTCCAGCACCCAGGCACCGTTCAGGGTGAGCTTTTTCATGTGAATACCTCCGAATACGATTTCGAAAGAGTAACCAAGTTTACGAGGTCACTATACGATGTTTCTTGTGAAATGTCAACATGTAAAAGGGGACCATTGTCGCTTTGCACAAAAACCAATAAGCAAAATACACGAAATGACCAAATAATTCGTCCCTCGTTTGTTTTTTATTCACAACTCTTGACAAACCATTCCGACAAAACTATAATCGAAATCAAAGGAAAACGTTTTCGTTTATCCCCCCAAAACAAGAAGGATAAGAAACTATGGTTACATTGAAGATGCTGGCAAAGGAATGCGGGGTCTCCGTGGCCACTGCCAGCAAGGCGCTCAACGGCGCACCTGATATCAGCGCCGAGACCGCCGCCCGGATTCAAAAGACGGCTGCCGATATGGGCTATACTCCCAATTCCGCCGCCCGGGCTCTGAAAACCAGCCGCTCCCACAACCTGGGTGTCATCTTCGACGACGGCACCAGCAGCGGCCTGACCCATGAGTTTTTTGCCTATGTTTTGGATAGCTTCAAGCGCCGGGCCGAGGAGTTGGGCTACGACACCACCCTCATCAGCAGCCACCCGGGCCCCTGGGGGGCAGATTATGTCAGCCATGTCCGCTTCCGCAGCTGCGACGGTGTGGCGGTGCTGGTATCCGAGACGGCCGCCGATGCCGTGGCGGAGTTCGTCCGCACCGGGGTTCCGGTGGTGACACTGGACTACCATTTCAATAATTGCAGCTGCGTAGAGTCCGACAACGTCAGCGGCATCCGGGAGCTTCTGGAATACGCCTATAGCCAGGGCCACCGGCGCATTGCCGCAATCTTCGGCGAAGACAGCGCCGTTACCCGGGTTCGCCGGGCCAGCTTTGTTGCCACCTGTCAGCAGCTGGGCCTGGAAATCCCGGCGGAATACATCCGCTCCAGCCTCTATCACGAGGGCAGCCTCTCCGCTGCCGCCACCCGGGAGCTGATGTGCCTGCCGGAGCCCCCCACCTGCATCCTCTACCCCGACGACTTTTCCTTCTTCGGCGGCAAGCGGGAGCTGGAAAGCATGGGCCTGTCCGTTCCCCAGGATGTCAGCGCCGCCGGTTACGACGGCATCTCCGTGGGCAAGGTCATCTCCCTGACCACCGTCCAGCAGGATACGGTGTCCCTGGGCATCGCCTGTGCCAACGAGCTGGTGCGGGCCGTGGAAGAGGGCCCGGCCTTCATCCCCCGGGTGCAGCGGGTTCCCTGCTCCCTGATTCCCGGGGCCACCATCCGAAAGATTCCCTGAGGCTTCCCCTCGCATCTGCGGATGCGGGGCCGGGTTTTGTTTCACTTCCCACGTTTCCATTGTAGTTATTGCCCATCACTGGGTTTTAACAAAAAAACAAGGAGGATTCATCATGAAGAAAACCACCAAGCTCTTTGCAATGCTGCTGGTTGCTGCCATGGTCTGCGGCCTGTTCGCAGTGTGCGGCACCTCTGCATCCGGCGTTGTCGGCATGGCCGACGGCGACGTTGTACTCCCCCGTGAAGAGACCCTGTATTTCGCAGGCCAGCAGTGGGGCGCTGTCAACAGCTGGAACATTGTTGGCACCAACCAGAACAATGCTATGGCCATCGCCGGCGGTGCCGGCGGCTACCGTACCACCATGTTTGAGACTCTGTTTATGTTCAACCCCCTGACCGGCGAGAAGACCGGCCTGCTGGCCGACGCCTATGAGTGGAACGACGATCTGACCGAGATGACCGTGTCCCTGAAGGACGCTGCTCACTGGTCCGACGGCACCCCCGTCACCGCTGCTGACGTGGTAGCCACCTGGGACGTGGGCGTGCTGACCAACAACGGCACCGGCGCCGGCAACAAGGCTTACATCGCGGGCATCGAAGCCACTGGCGACAAGACCTTCGTTATCAAGACCACTCTGACCGAGGATGGCAAGCCCGTCAACCCCCTGAAGGTTGAGGACTTCATCTGCGGCACCCCCATCGCCCAGGCTGCCTGGATCAAGACCCTGTGTGAGCGCAACGACAACGATCCCACCAAGATCCTCAACGATGCCGGTGAAGACGTTGTCTGGAGCGGCCCCTACACCAAGTACTATACCGATGACCAGAAGGTCGTCCTGATCCGTGACGACAACTACTGGGGCGCAGACGAGTCCATGTGGGGCAAGCTGCCGGTTCCCAAGTATCTGGCCCACGTTATCTACGCCGACAACGCTGCCGGTGAGCTGGCCCTGAAGGCCGGTGAAGTGGATGTCTGCCAGCAGTTCATCGGCAACATCCAGAACCTGTGGCTGAATGACGACCTGCCCATCTCCACTTACTATGATGAAGCTCCCTACGGCGTGTGCCTGACCATGCCCACCGCATGGTACAACATGAACCTGCCCGTGATCTCTGAGAACCCCGCTCTGCGTAAGGCCATCGCCATGGCCACCGACTACGAGGCCATCATTGCCAACGCCATGACCAACCAGTCCCCCACCTTCGCCGAGGTTCCCCGCTCCCTGATGAACCCCACCGACGGTGAGCAGGCTCTGTACGACCACGAGGCCGTTAAGGACCTGCAGTGGGCCGGCAACGACATCGACGGCGCCAACAAGCTGCTGGACGAGGCCGGTCTGCTGGACTCCGACGGCGACGGCTGGCGTGAATACAACGGCGAGAAGATTACCCTGAACGCCGTCTGCCCCAACGGCTGGTCCGACTGGCAGGCTGCCATGCAGATTGTTGCCGCTGCCGGCGACAAGATTGGCGTCTCCATCGAGCCCGAGTACCCCGAGTGGGACATCATGCAGACCCGCTTCACCGACCCCTCTCAGACTGAGTACGCCATCTTCATGTGGTCTCCCGACGCTGCCGCTCCCTCCATGCCTTGGGGCCGCTGCAACCAGTTCCTGTCCAGCCAGTTCGTTGGCCTGCAGAACAACTGGTCCGGCAACTGGGGCCAGTACGTCAACGAAGAGGCTGACAAGATCCTGGCTGAAATCCCCCTGACCACCGACCACGACAAGCTGGTTGAGCTGTACACCGAGCTGGTTAAGATTTACCTGACCGATGTGCCCAGCTTCGCTCTGATGTATCGTCCCTCCGTGTTCCACGCTGTCAACGAGAGCGTTTGGACCAACTTCCCCACCGGCGACGACGGCCGCAACATTCCTCCCATGGACTGCACCGATGGCTACGGCATCGCTGCTCTGTACGACCTGGAACTCGTCGGCTAATATTTGACTGAGCACTGGCCATGCCCTGGGCAACCGGGGCATGGCCTCTTCTCAAATGAATGCAAAACCCCCATGCCGCCTTTCCCTACCTGGGAGCCGGGCGGCATCCGGGCCCTCTCCGGGTGCGTATTCCGGCACCGGCAGCGGATTTTGCCTTCTGCACTAAACAGAAACCAATGGAGGGTGCGCTAATGAAAGGTTACAGAAAATACTTCGGCAAAAAGCTGCTGTGGTTCCTTATCACGCTGGTGTTTGCCGTCATCCTAAACTTCGTCCTGCCCCGGCTGATGCCTTCTAACCCTGTTTCTTCCATCACCGGCAAGCTGGCCGCCGGTATGTCCGATGCCGCCGCTGTCCGGGAAATCTACGAGCACTACCAAGAGGAGTTCGGCACGAACAAGCCTATGGTGGTGCAGTTTGGCATGTTTGTCAAGAATATGTTCCACGGCAATTTCGGCAAATCCTTTAGTCAGTACCCCCGGGAAGTCAGCGATATCCTGGCCTCCTCCGTGGGCTGGACAGTGGCGCTGCAGCTGCCCGCCATCCTGGTGGGCTGGATTCTGGGCAACGTCCTGGGCGCAATGGCCGCCTACCTGAAGAAGGGCTTCGATAAGGTCCTGCTCCCGGTGTCCATCTTCTTCGGAAATGTTCCTGCCTTTGCTATGGCAGTTGTGCTGCTGGTGGTCTTCGGTGTCAATCTGAAGATTGCACCTCTGGCCGGCGGCTATGCCAGTGATATGATTCCCAATCTCTCCTGGCCCTTTATCAAGACTGTGATTTCCCACTATCAGCTGCCCTTCTGGTCCATCGTGATTATCAGTGTCGGCGGCCAGGCCATCGGTATGCGCTCCATGTCCATCTACGAGCTGAACGCCGACTACGTCAAGTACAGCCGCTTCCTGGGCATCAAGGACCGCAAGATTGTGGGCTATGTGTTCCGCAACGCCATGCTCCCCCAGATTACCGGCCTGGCCATGAGCCTGGGCACCATGATGGGCGGCGCTCTGGTGGCGGAGAAGATTTTCTCCTACCCCGGCCTGGGCAACACCATGTACAAGGCCGTGGTGGCCGCCGACTACCCCCTGATTTCCGCCTGTACCCTGATTATCACCGTCATGGTCCTGCTGGCAAACTTCCTGCTGGACATTGTCTACGGCCTGATCGATCCCCGGGTTAAGGCTGCTCAGGTGGACTAAGGAAGGAGGCATGACCTATGAAAAGCACGCTGCGTAATGTTTTCCACTCCTCCAAATTCGTGACGGGTTTCGTAATCTTCCTGTTCCTGATGGTGATGATTATTGTCTACCCCCTGATCAATCCCGGCAGCCCCCTGGAGCAGATTGGCGTGGGCACCTTTGCCAGACCCGGCACCTATGTCTCGCTGTACGATGCCGCCAAAACCAACCCCGACCGGGAGCGGGAGACCCTGCGTCTGCCCGATGCCGAGGATAAGCGCCTGGCCCGGGCCCTCAGCGATTCCGACCGGGTGCTGATGGTGGAGTGGCTGGGCCTGAAGGGCGTGAGCCTGGAGGGCGTGGACTATTCCGACACCGAGGAACTGCTGAAGCTCTGGCACGAGAATTACGATTCCACCTTCAAGCCCAAGGGCATGACCTCCGCCGCCCAGAAGAAGTATAAGCGGCTGAACGATGCTCTGCTGGCGCTGCAAACCGCCGAAAACCTCACCGTGGTCTCCGACGGCGAAACCCTGAGCACCATCAAGAAAAACGACTATGTCAACGTGGGCACCGTGGCCAACGTGAAGCGGCTGCCCCTGGGCACCGACAACTTCGGCCGGGACGTGCTGAAGGAGCTGGTGGGCGCTACCAAGACCTCCCTGGTGGTGGGCCTGGTGGCGGGTGTGGTGGCCACCCTTATCGGCCTGACATTGGGCCTGCTCTCCGGCTATGTGGGGGGCGTGGTGGACGATATCATCATGTTCGTCACCAACCTGTTCACCGTGATTCCCGGCTTCATTCTGCTGATTCTGATTTCCTATTCCATCAGCCCGGAGCTTCGGGGCCCCACCACCGTGGCCGTGGTCATCGGCTTCACCAGCTGGACCTGGACGGCACGTTCCGTCCGCTCCCAGGTTATCTCCCTGCGTAACCGTGACCATGTGAACCTGTCCAAGCTCTCCGGCCACAGCCTGATTCGGATTGTGGTCACCGACATTCTGCCCTATATCGCATCCTACGTTGTCATGGCCTTTATCCTCCAGGTGTCCTCCGGCATCCTCAGCGAGGCGCAGCTTTCCCTGCTGGGCCTGGGTCCCAAGACCACCGTCACCCCCACCCTGGGCCTGATGATGAACTGGGCCATGAGCTACTCCGCACACATCAACGGAACCTGGTGGGCCTACCTGCCTGTCATCCTGACCATCACCCTCATCTCCTTCTCCCTGAACCTGATGAACACCGGTCTGGACCAGGTCTTTAACCCCACCCTGAGAGACTAAGGAGGCAGTTATGGCGAACGAGAATATGGAGAAGAAATCTTCCGGCCGTGTGATGCTGGAGGTTCGCAACCTGAAAACCAAATACGTCACCCGCTTCGGCGAGAGTGTCTACGCCGTGGACGGTGTCTCCTTCAAGATTGAAGAGGGCAAGTCCATGGGCATCGCCGGTGAGTCCGGCTGCGGCAAGTCCACCCTGGCCCTGAGCCTGATGGGCTACTACTTCGCCCCCCTGCACTATATCAGCGGCGACATTATCATCGACGGAAAGAATATTTCCGGCATGGACCCGGATACCGTCCGGAAATCCATCCTGGGCTCCGAGATAGCCTACATCCCCCAGGCGGCCATGAACGCCCTGAACCCCACCCAGAAAATCATCCGCTTCATCGAGGACGTGGTACACGCCCACGACCCCAAGGCAGACAAGAAGGACATTCGGGCCAAGGCCGAGATGCGCTTCGCCGAGCTGGGCCTGCCCCCCAAGGTGCTGGACCAGCACGCCGTGGAGCTCTCCGGCGGCATGAAGCAGCGCACCGTCATTGCCGTGTCCACCATCCTGAACCCCAAGGTTCTGATTGCCGACGAGCCCTCCTCCGCCCTGGACGTCACCAGCCAGAAAATGGTTATTAAGATGATGCGGGAGCTGATGGAGAAGGGCTATATCAAGGCCATGGTATTCATCACCCACGAGCTGCCCCTGCTGTACAACGTCACCGACGATATCATGGTTATGTACGCCGGTCAAATCGTAGAGCGGGGCACCGCCAAGGAAATGGTGTTCGACCCTGTCCACCCCTATTCCCACGGCCTGATGGGCTCCATCCTGGTGCCCGAGGAGGGCACCCGGGGCCACAAGCTCACCGCCATTCCCGGCACGCCCCCCAACCTGAAGCGCCCCCCGGCAGGCTGCCGCTTTGCTGAGCGCTGCAAATACGCCAAGCCGGAGTGCCGGTTCAACAGCCCCGCCGAGCGGGAGTTCGGCGACAACCGGATGTATCGCTGCCTGATGGGCGTGGACGAACTGAAGGAGGTATACAGCCATGAGTGAAGAACGCATCGCCTCTGCCAAGGATTTTTCCAATGCCCCCCTGTGCCTCAGCGGCCGCCATGTCACCAAGGTCTTCGGCTACGGTGAGAAGAAGACCATCGCCGTCAACGATGTCAGCTTCGACTTCCACGAGGGGGAGTTCGTCTCCATCGTAGGCGAGTCCGGCTCCGGCAAAACCACCCTGTCCAAAATCCTTCTGGGCCTGCTGAACCATACCGAGGGAGAAATCCTCTTCCAGGGCAAGCCCCGGGATATCTCCAGCTCCAAAAAGCGCAACGCCTATTGGAAGGGCATCCAGGCCATCTTCCAGGACCCCTTCTCCTCCTACAATTCCTTCCATAAGATTGATGCCGTGCTGCTGGACTGCATCAATATGCGCGGCGGCAAGCACCTGCCCATGGAGAAGAAAATCGAGATGATGACCGAGGCCTGCTCCTTCGTCAACCTGAAATTCGCAGAGCTTACCAACAAATACCCCTTCGAGCTCTCCGGCGGCCAGATGCAGCGGCTGATGATTGCCCGTATCTTCCTGCTGAGGCCCAAGATTCTCCTGGCCGACGAGCCCACCTCCATGGTGGACGCCTGCTCCCGGGCCACCATCCTGGATATGCTCCTACAGCTCCGGGACGAAATCGGCATGACCATCATCTTCATCACCCACGACATTGGCCTGGCCTACTACATCTCCGACACCGTGTATATTATGGAGCACGGCAAATTCGTGGAGTTCGGCAAGGCAGACGAGGTCATCCTGAACCCCCAGGCAGCCTACACCAAGCGCCTCATCTCCGACGTGCCCAAAATCCACGAGGAATGGGACCTGTCCACCGTAGACCTAATCCAGGGCTAACCCCTAAAGCGAATCCCCCGGCCATTGGCTGGGGGATTTTTGCAAAAAAACACTTGACCGGTAGCTACTACCGGCTGCTATGATAGTGGTGTAAAAAACTTTACAGGAGGAGTTCATATGAAAGCATTGCTGATTAACGGAAGCCCCAATCCCAAGGGCTGCACCTACGCGGCCCTCACCGAGCTGAAAAAGACTCTGGAGGAGCAGGATATCCAGGTGGAGCTGCTCCATGTGGGCAATAAGGACATTCGCGGCTGCATTGCCTGCCGCAAATGTGCACAGACTGGGAAATGCGTCTTCGACGATGTAGTGAACCAGGTGGCCCCCAAGCTGGCAGAGGCGGATGCCTTCGTCATCGGCTGCCCAGTGTACTTTGCCTCTCCTGCCGGGGGTGCCATCTCCTTTATGGATCGGCTGTTCTTCAGCACCTTTGGGGTTGACAAAACCATGAAGGTGGGGGCGGCGGTGGTCACCTGCCGCAGAGGCGGCAACACGGCTACCTTCGATGTGCTGAACAAGTATTTCACCATGACCGGTATGCCAGTGGCCTCCAGCCAGTATTGGAACATGGTTTATGGCAGCTCTGCCCAAGAGGTGGAGAAGGATGCCGAGGGTCTGCAAACCATGCGAACGCTGGGGCGCAACATGGCGTTTATGATGAAGTCCTTCCAGCTGGGAAAGGAGCAGCTGGGCCTTCCCCAAAGGGAGCCGCTGGTTTTCACCAGTTTTCACCACTGATACAGGAGGAACACCCTATGAATAAGGTTACAGCAGGCAGAGACACCCTGGGGGCCTTTGCCCCTAAATTTGCACAGCTGAATGATGATGTGCTTTTTGGCGAGGTTTGGAGCCGGACAGAGGCCCTTTCCCTGCGGGATCGCTCCCTGGTCACCGTCACCGCCCTGATGGCCCAGGGGCTGACGGATACTTCCTTTGCCCACCACCTGGCCAGGGCCAAGGAAAACGGCATCACCCGGGAAGAAATCGGGGAGATTTTGACCCATGCCGCCTTCTACGCCGGTTGGCCCAAGGCCTGGGCGGCCTTCCGTATGGCCAAGGAGGTCTGGGCGGAGCCGGACACCGACGATGCAAAGCAAAACCACCAGAACAGGATGGTCTTCCCCATTGGGCCCCCCAATAGCGGCTACGCCCAGTATTTCGTCGGGCAGAGCTACCTGGCCCCGGTATCCGGGGAGCAGGTGAAAATTTTCAACGTGACCTTTGAGCCCGGCTGCCGGAACAACTGGCATATCCATGAGGCCACTCAGGGCGGCGGACAGATTCTGGTCTGCCTGGCCGGGCGGGGGTACTATCAGCAGTGGGGGCAGGAGCCCCAGGCCCTGAACCCCGGCGACGTGGTGAATATCGCCCCCGGGGTGAAGCATTGGCACGGCGCTGCCCCGGACAGTTGGTTCTCCCACCTGGCGGTGGAGGTGCCCGGGGAAAACACCCGCACCCAGTGGTGTGAGGCGGTGGAGGAAGAAGCCTACGCAAGGCTGCAATAAGGAGTGTAGATTATGAGCAAAAAGGTTTTGATTTTGTCCGGAAGCCCCCGGAAGGGGGGCAATTCCGATATCCTCTGCGACGAATTCATGCGGGGGGCACAGGAGACCGGCAACCAGGTGGAGAAAATCCGGGTGGCGGCGAAAAAAATCGCCCCCTGCTCCGGCTGCTACTACTGCCGGGATCATGGGGGAGAATGCGCCCGGAAGGACGACATGGCAGACATTCTGCAAAAGATGATTGATGCCGACGTGCTGGTTTTGGCCAGCCCGGTGTACTTCTACTCCATAGATGCCCAGCTCAAGGCGGTAATCGACCGCACTGTGGCCCGGTGGCTGGAGGTGAAGAATAAGGAGTTCTATTACATCGTCACCATGGCAGACGATACCCCCGCCTCCGCCGACACCACCCTTGCCTGCCTCCGGGGCTACGCCGCCTGCGTGGAGGGAGCCATAGAAAAAGGCACCATCCTGGCCCCGGGTGTCTACACCCCCGGCCAAGTCCACCAA
>UROL01000048.1 GCA_900549495.1 uncultured Eubacteriales bacterium
CAGCGTCAGATGTGTATAAGAGACAGCCACAAAGGGGCCGTCCTTTACATCGTCGATGACGGCCTGGGTCTGGGCTTCGTTTTCCAGCTCCCGCTTTTTCTCCTCGCCGTAATAGTGGGCCACAAAGCTGCCGGGCTTTCCCTGACGGTTCAGGGTCACGTCCAAGGACCAATACTCCCTGGGCCGGAATGCACGGATTTCATTTTCCCTGTCCACCACCATCCGGGTGGCCACGGACTGGACACGTCCGGCGGAAAGGCCCCGGCGCACCTTCTTCCAAAGCAGCGGGGAGAGCTGGTAGCCGACAATCCGGTCCAGAATCCGCCGGGCCTGCTGGGCATCCACCAGGTCATAGTCGATATCCCGGGGGTGCTGGATGGACTCCCGCACCACCCGCTGGGTAATTTCGTTAAAGGTGACCCGGTGTGCCTTCTCGTCGGAGAGATTCAGCAGCTCCTTCAGATGCCAGGAGATGGCTTCCCCCTCCCGGTCCGGGTCCGTTGCCAGGTAGACGGTCTGCACCCCTGCGGCATCCTTCTTCAGCTCCTTGATCAGCTCTTCCTTGCCCCGGACAGGGATGTAGTCCGGCTTAAAATCATGCTCCAAATCTACGCCCATTTTGCTCTTGGGCAGGTCCCGCAGATGGCCCATGCTGGCTTTTACCAGGTAGTCCGGGCCCAGGTATTTTCCAATGGTCTTCGCCTTGGAGGGCGACTCCACAATGACAAGATTGGTTGGTTTTGCCATGAACAACTTCCTTCTCCATATTTGTTTTCCTATTTACGCACAACCCGGTTGCCGGGGAGGCGGAGAATCACCTTTTTCAGCTCCAGCATAGTCAGGCTTCGCAGAAGCATGCCGGAGGGAATGCCGGTTTCGGCAATCAGGTCGTCCACCCGCTTTTCGGTGCTGCCCAGGGCAGACACAATGCGCTTTTCCTCCTCTGATAGGGCAGGGAGTGGGGTTTTTCTGTCAATATAAGGTGTTTCCGCCGGATTGTCAATGTCTTTTTTCGGTATTTGTGGGGTTTTTCCCTGTTTTCTCTGGGAAGGCACCGGTGCCGGGGCGGGAAAATCGCCGCTGCGCCGGGGTGCCTCCGCCCTTCGAATTTTATCCGGGAATAGGGGCAGATATTCACTGAGGATGTCCCAGCCGCAGGTGACGGAGCCCGCTCCCTCTTTCAAAAGCCGGTTGCTCCCGGCGAAGGTGGGCAAATCCACATTCCCCGGCACCGCAAACACATCCCGATTCTGGCTCAATGCCTGCCGGGCAGTGCTCAATGCGCCGCTGCGCTCCGGAGCCTCCACCACCAGGGTAGCCACGCTGAGGCCGCTGATAAGGCGGTTGCGTTTTGGGAAGTTCCACTTATAGCCCGGTGTTTTGGGCAGGAATTCCGAAAGGATGCAGCCGCAGGTCTCCACTCGCTGGAACAGCTCCTTGTTCTCCCTGGGGAAAATTACGTCCACCCCGGTGCCCAGCACACCTACAGTAGGGGTGCCTGTCTGTAAGGCCCCCTGCATGGCAGCGGCATCGATACCTGTTGCCAGGCCGGAGACCACCATACCGCCGCAGGCGCAGATTTCACCGGCAATTCTCCCCGCCGCTGCCTGGCCATAGGCGGTGCTTTTCCGGGTGCCCACCACACTGACCACCGGCACTCCATCAAACTGAGGGAAGGTGCCCTTATAATACAGCACCAGGGGCGGGTCGTAGATATTTTTCAGCCGCTGGGGATATGCCTCGTCCTGGAAGGTGAGAATATGAATTCCCTCCCGGTGGCAGTAGTCCAGGGCGGCCCGGTACAGGGCCAGATTTTTATCCGACAGGGAGAGCTTTCCCTGGGCGGAAATGCCCGAGAAAACGTCGAACTCCGGGGGCGCTGCCTGATACACCGCCTCCGGCGACTGGAAAGACTGGAGCAGCAGCAATTTCTGATGCTCATTCAGATTGGGCCGATGGGCCAGCCACAGCCAGTATTCCAGCATGTTCTCTCTCCCCTTTTTATTTTTTCATCTGCCACATCACTATGGTGGCTGCCACGGCGGCATTCAAAGACTCACAGTGGGGGTTCATTGGGATAATCAGCTTCCGCTCTGCCTGTTCCAGAATCTCCTGGCGGGCACCCTGGCCCTCGCTGCCAATAACCACTGCCATCCCGGCAAGGTCTGCTCCCCGGATGTCCACGGAATGGGCATCCAGCGCCGTGACGGCAATGGGGATGTGCTCCCGGGCAAAGGCCTCCCGGGCCTGGGCCCAGGGGACGGAAACCACCGGGGTACGGAACACCGCCCCCATGCTGGAGCGAACCACCTTATGACTATAGGGGTCGGCGCATCCCTCCAGCAGTGCCACCGGAATATCCAGTGCATCCGCCGTCCGCAGAATTGTGCCCAGATTTCCCGGGTCCTGGATGCCGTCCAGCAGGAGCATACCGGGCCTGGGGCAGAAGGCGGTGCGCTCCGGCAGACGGCACAGGAACACTGCCCCCTGAGGGGCCGCCATGGGGGAGACGGATTCCATCACGTCCCCCGGCACCCGCACCAGGCGCACATTCTCCGGCACCTCCGCCGGAACCCCATCGGACAAAATCACCGTGTCCAGCCCCGGGAAATAACGCACCGCCTCTTGCAGCAGCTTGGTGCCGTCGGCAACGAAGAGGCCGGTATTCTCCCGCTCCTTTCGGGAGGTCAGCAGACGCTTCACCTGCTGGAGCAGGGGATTTTTTCTGGATGTGATGCGTTCTTCCCTCACAGCTTCTGCATAGCCTCCAAAGCGTTCATATCTCCCAGAACTGCCAGTACATCCTCCGGCCGGATTTCGTAGTCCGCCGAGGGGGAAACCATGGTCTTATCGCCGTTCTTAATGGCAATGATATTGATGTCCATTTTGGCCCGGACATTCAGCTGACGGATGGTTTTGTTGGCCCAGGATTTGGGGGCGGGAACCTCCAGGATGCCATAGTCCTTGGAAAGCTCGATGTAATCCAGCACGTTGTGGGACTGCAAAATCCGGGCAAGCCGCTGGGCCTGCTCCAGCTCCGGAACCACCACCTGATCCACCCCCAGCTTTTCCAGCACCCGGCAGTGCATTTCGTCATGGGCCTTGCAGACCAGCTTGGGAATCCCCAGCTCCTGAAGGTTCATCACCGTCAGCACCGAGGCTGCCAGATTGTCACCAATGGCCACCACGGCGCAGTCAAAATTCCGGGCGCCCAGGGCACGGAGAACCTCCTTGTCCTGGCCGTCCCCCACCACTGCGTGGGTCACATCCCCGGAGAGCTGCTGCACCAGCTCCGGGCGCACGTCCATAGCCAGCACCTCTGCCCCCAGGCTGCTCAGGCTTTTTGCCAGGCCGGAGCCAAAACGCCCCAGGCCGATTATCATATAGGATTTCATGGAATACCTCCTATCCAATCAGCAGGCTGGTTTCCGCATAGCGGAACCGCTCCACTGCCTGGTCGCCCATCAGGAAGCCCAGGCTGATGGTGAGCACCCCCACCCGGCCGAAATACATAAACACAATAATCAAAATCTTTGCAGGTACGCTGAGCAGGGTGGTTGCTCCGGCTGTCAGGCCCACTGTAGCCAGAGCGGAAACCGACTCAAACAAAGCGTCGGTGAAATTCACAGGGGAGGTGGCGCTGACGAAAATCCCCCCGAACATAGCCAGGGCAATCATCACCAGGGAGATGGTCATGGCGTTCATCACCTGCTCCTCCGGGATGGTGTGGTGGTATACCGTGACGGTGCTCCTGCCCCGGATGCGGGTGCCGATAAACAGCAGCAGCACCAGGAAGGTTACGGTTTTCAAGCCGCCCGCCGTGGAGCCGGAGGAGCCGCCAACCATCATCAGCATCATGGACACAGCCTTGCCTCCCTCCGTCAGCCCCGCCTGGTTCAGTCCGTCGAATCCGGCGGTTCGCAGGGTCAGCGACTGGAAGAGGCCACCCAGCAGCTTGCCCCCCAGGCTGAGATTGCCCAGGGTCTGGGGATTGTTCCATTCCAGAATGCAAATCAGAATCCAGCCCGATAGGATCAGACTGCCAGTGGCCAGAAGCACCAGCCGGGAATAGACGCTGAGCTTGTGCCAGCGGCGTTTCTGAGCCACATCCTCCCAGACCAAAAAGCCCAGGCCGCCCACGGCAATCAGGCTGCCCAAGGTCAGCAGCACCACCGGGTCATTTTGGAACAGCTGCACACTGGTGCCCGGGGCTATCTCACCAAAGATATCAAAGCCCGCATTGCAAAAGGCGGAAATGGCATGGAAAATTCCCCACTGCAACGCCTTGGCCAGACCGTATTGGGGCCAGAACCGGCAGGCAAGGATCAGCGCCCCCGCCGCCTGGAAGGCCAGGCTGCCGAAAATCACCATCCGCTGCAAACGCACCACGCCGTTCATCTCGTTCAGGGAGAGGGCTTGGGCAATAATCATCCGCTGGCGAAGCCCCACCTTCCGGCGAAACAGGAAAATCACCAGAGTGGCCGCCGACATAAAGCCCAGGCCGCCCACCTCAATCAGGCACAGCAGCACCAGCTGGCCGAAGCCGCTCCACTGGCTCCAGGTGTCGAAGGGGGTCAGCCCTGTGACACAGGTGGCGGAGGTGGCGGTAAACAGCGCAGGCAAAAAAGCGCAGGGTCTGCCGCTGCGGGAAGATGCGGGCAGCATCAGCAGCAGCGTTCCCGTCAGGATAATTCCCAGAAAGCAAAGTGCAATCAGCCTGGTTGCACGCATGGGCTTTCTGTGGCGCTTCACGCTCCCCTGCCTGCCCCGCTGAAAAACATACAAGACACATTCCTCCTCAGGCACAGCATACCTATTTTGCACAGTACCCTTTATTATAAGCAACAGAGTTTCAATTTGCAAGTCTCTTTTCTCAAAGCGCCAAACTTTTCGATAAATAAAAAAGCATTTCCGCTGACATCTCGAACAATAATGTCTATCCGACTTGTATTGGTATGAGGACGTCCGGCGGTATACTCATGTTCAATTTCAATCCGATCAGGGGAATACCCCAGCTCATTTACCAAACGGTTAAAATAAAGGATCGAGACATTTCTTCATCGCCCTTAATCTCTCTGATAACTTGACCTTGGATTATACCTTGATATTCGATTTTATTCTTGCCCAGATCCATCTTTGCGACAACTTTTTGGGGTTGGTTGTCTATATATTTTTTAATTAGGGTGCGATCCATTTCTTGCCCTCCGTTATTCGAATAAATATACACATGTTATTATTTGCGGAACAATTCGTCCAGTGTTTTTCCGTTCTTGTTCTTCCATTCGACCCAGCCATTTGTGCTACCACCAAGAACAAACATGGCAGCAGAGCTGGGGGATGTAAAGGATACAGAAACGTTCAGCTTGTATTTGCCACCAATATCAACAATATTGCCGTTTTTAATTGCGGTTTGCCGCTGCTTTTCAATATTATCGGAATGGCACTTACGGCTCATATCAATCTCCGAGCCTTCTAACACTTCAAATTTTTCACCGTCGTAAACACCAAATGCTTGGACACCGTTTCTGGTTGTATGCAGGGTGTTGGCCTCATTCAGCGTTGACTTGGAGTTGTCCATTTTATATCCCTGTGTGGCCATAATGAATTTGATTTCCTCATACACTTCTTCGATCAACGGCAAATCATATTCATCGATTTCGTATTTGGGATTGACTGTGTTTTCTACCTTATACCGTTTGGATTCAGTCGCCTTATTTATGGCATAAGCTTCAAGGCCGCTGATCATATCCAATGAAAAAGTTTTGCTGTCAGCCAAAAACATGATTGCCTTGTTCCAAAAGTCTTTGGAACGATTGTGATCATCCAGACGGCTAACACCATTTCTCGTCTGGCCGATATATATTTGAGCAATCTTGTTATCGTCATTTTCGCTGATTAGGTAGTAAATACCGGGACGATTGATTCCGGTTAATTTTTTAGCTTCTGAAAGTAGCGGACGAGGAATGACATAAGTGGTCATGGTAGATAAATGGCGACGAATGGAGCGAATGCCATCTGGTTGACCATTGTGGTATATAATTTCAAGTTTTTTACTAATAGCCATATCTGTATTCTCCATACTTCTATTACTGTGCGTTGCCCTGTTCCAACGCCAATCCAATCAACCGGTCGGCTTGATCTGCCATAAACAGTGGGATATTC
The DNA here is from genome assembly GCA_900549495.1 of uncultured Eubacteriales bacterium. Classification (GTDB taxonomy): domain Bacteria; phylum Bacillota; class Clostridia; order Oscillospirales; family Oscillospiraceae; genus Faecousia. The sequence goes on from UROL01000048.1 coordinate 6,163, forward strand.
AGCACATCATCATCAAGCTTCAGATTATCCAGAGAGAATCGAATACGGAGTTTGACCTTGTCAGGGAACAGTTCCTTGAACTTCTTCATACTCTTGCTGGTTGTGTTGGCTTCGGATTTGACCTCCACGGGGAAGATGTCGTTCTCCCGCTGAATGAGGAAATCCACTTCGTAAGGTGGGTTGTTCTGACTCCAATAACGGGGCATGACTTCAAACTGAGTAATTAAAGTCTGCAACACAAAGTTTTCGGTTAATGCGCCTTTGAATTCAGTAAATAGGCGGTTCCCTTCGCCAAAGGCAGTGGGAGCCAACTGTGCCAGACGGCGGAGCAGTCCCACATCTACCAAATAAATCTTGAAAGCGGACAAGTCATCGTAAGCTGCAATCGGCAAGCCGGGAGCTGAGCTGCGGTAGATTTTATGAACCAATCGGGCATCCACCAGCCACTGCAAAGCATCCTCGTACTCACGGGCTCTGGCCCCCTCTTTGACAACCTTGTAGATAAACTTTTTATTCTCCCTTGCCAGTTGAGAAGGAATCGATTTCCAGATCATTGAGATTTTCGGGAACTCGCTGAGGTTAGGATGTTTTGCAAAATCACGCTCATAGGCTCCGATGATTCCGGACAATGCTTCCTGCATGGCCGAAACATCCCGTGCCTCCGTCCACATCAATACCGGCTCCGGCATACCACCGGTAACATAGTACATCTTCAGCTTCTCATACAGCGGATTAAAGAAGGCGTCAGGGATAGGTTCAAGGGTATCCACCTGTTCCAGATACTGCGCCAGATTTTCATCGCCGTTAGCAAGTAGAAACTCAGCGAAGGTCATTGGGTCAATCTGCATGAAGTTGACCTTGCCTACTGGAAAAGAGGAAGGCTTCGCCAAGGCGATACCTAACAGAGAACCGGCGCAGGCAACATGGTACTGCGGTGCGTTCTCGCAGAAATATTTCATGGAGTTGATGACCTTAGGGCAGTCCTGTACCTCGTCAAAGATGATGAGGGTCTTTTCTGGCACTATCTTCTGACCGCTTGCCAGCATCAAATTTTGCAGGATACGGTCAACATCTTTTGTAGTTTCAAAGAATTGCTTGTATTCCTCGTTCTCGTCAAAGTTGAAATAGGCGGTATTTTCATAATAGCGTCTGCCGAATTCTTTCAGAATCCAAGTCTTACCCACCTGACGTACGCCCTTCAAGATTAAAGGCTTGCGGTAGGGAGAATTCTTCCAATCCAGCAACTTTTTTAAGATAAATCGTTCCATAGAATCACTCCTCACATTTTTATTGGAGTTTTATGCTTTATAATCACACTTTTATTATATGCGAAATCCATATAATTTACAATCACAAAATTATTTATTTTTTATGCTCATCGATCACATTTCTATATGAGATGGTGAAAAAGATATTCTGCAATAAAGGCTGGAATGGGATTTTTTCCGTTTTCATACATCACAATGGTTGCCGGAACAACTCCTATCTGTTCTGCAAGTTGTCTTGTTGTAAGATTATTCCGCCGCCGATAGTATCTGAGGTTATCACTCGGCATACTGGTCTTTGGCTTTTCTTTAAAAGGTATCGTTAAATGGAGTAACAGCTTGCCTTGATGAAATTCACACAACAATGTGTGATTGAAAATACCATTGCAAAACCTACACTTTTCTCAAAGCGCCAAACTTTTCCGGGAAAATGGGTATAAAACTTCGTACCGCACCACGCAAATAGGCAAATGCCGGTACATGGAGTTTTTGTGCATTTCTTTCGGTGGGCACATTTCTTCTTTTGCACGGAAAAACTGCCGCCTGCATTTGCAGGCGGCAGGGGGAAATTATCTGGTTTCTCTGGAAGAAAGGTACTTACGCACCATCAGGGCCACCTTGAAGACAATGGCATGGTCAAACTGGCGCAAATCCAGGCCGGTGAGCTTCTTGATTTTCTCCAGGCGGTACACCAGGGTATTGCGGTGGACGAAGAGCTTCCGGGAGGTCTCGGAGACATTCAGGTTGTTCTCGAAGAATTTGTTGATGGTAAACAGGGTCTCCTGATCCAGGGAGTCAATGGAATTCTTCTTGAACACCTCGCACAGGAAGATTTCGCACAGGGTGGTGGGCAGCTGGTAAATCAGGCGGCCAATACCCAGATTTTCATAGTGCATGATGCTCTTCTCGGTGTCGAAGACCTTGCCCACCTCGATGGCGGTCTGGGCCTCTTTATAGGAGTCGGCCAGCTCCCGCAGGTGCTCGGCTACAGTGCCGATGCCGATGACGGTCTTAATCCGCAGCTCGGTTTTCAGGGTGCTTTCCACATTGACAGCAATCTTCTCCAAATCCTCGCTGGTGGTGGCGGCGGTAATCTGCTTGACAATGGCCACATCGGACTCATTGACGCTGATGACAAAGTCCTGCATCTTGTCCGGGAAGAGGCCGGCCAGCACGTCCACCGTGGCCACATCATTGTGACCCACCTGGCGCACCAGGAACACGGCCCGGGGGGCATCGGTGGAGAAATGGAGCTCCTTGGCACGGATATAGATATCCCCGGGGAGGATATTGTCCATGATGATATTCTTGACGAAGGTGCCCCGGTCGTGCTTCTCCTCGTAGAAGCCCTTGGCATCGCTCAGGGCGATGTAGGCCATGGCGCAGAAGCTCCTGGACAGCTCATCGTCGCCGGTGCAGAAGACGGCGTACTCAAAGAAATTAGAGCCGCCAACAATAGCCTTGAAGCATTTCTGGCTGAACGTCACCAGGTTCTCCCCTGCCGAGGCAACCTTGAGGGCGGCGTCGCTCCAACGCTCTCCCAGCAGGGCGGCATCGGTGCAGGAAATCACGGTACCCTCGGTATCAATCACACCGAAGGTATGGCCGGGGATTTCTTTCAGCTGGACAATTACACTCTGGAAAACACTGTTGGACATAGTGCTGCCTCCTTAGTATCTCGCATAAATGCATATTACATAAAACGTTACGATTAGTATACACATCTTTTGCACATTTTGCAAGTACCTTTTGACGTTTTATTGCAAAATCTTACACCCTTTTTAGGTATTATTCCAAGAGCGACAAAAGTCCATCCCCAAAAAGCCGCTTTTTTATACAGCAAAATGCCGGGAGCAACAGGCAAAATCCCAGAAGTGCCCCACCAATTTGGTCATTTTTTCACATTTCTTCGCCGTTTTCACTGCCGTTCTGCTCCAGAGCATTGATTTCCTCCCGGCTCAACTCCCGGATGCTGCCCCGGGGCAGACTGCCCAGAGTCAGATTCCCCTCCCGGCGGCGCTCCAGGTAGGTGACCGTCATGCCCCGGGCGGCCATCATCCGGCGCACCTGATGGTATTTCCCCTCGCAAACCGTAATCATACTCTCCCCGGGCCCCAGGGGCTCCAGCCGGGCGCTGCGGCATAGGGTGCCGTCTGCCAGGGTCAGTCCCTCCCGAAAGGCGGCAATGTCTTCCTCTGTGGCGGTACCCTGGTGGCGGGCATAATACTGCTTGGGCACCTCCTTCTTTGGGGAGATCAGCCGGTGGAGCAGCTCCCCATCGTTGGTAAATAGCAGCAGCCCCTCGGTGGCCTTGTCCAGTCGGCCCACGGGCTTCAAGTCCAGATGGCGAAGCTCCGGCGGCAGCAGCTCCATCACGGTTTTCTCGGCGGCATCCTGGGTGGCGGTGACGTAGCCTGCGGGCTTGTTCATCAGGAACACCGCCCGGTATTTTCCCCCCAGTGCAGCCCCATCCAGGCAGATGGTGCTGGCGGCTCTATCGATTTTCCGGCTGCCGTCGGTTTCCGGCCTGCCGTCTACGGTGACTCTGCCGGCCTTCAGCAGCAGCTTTACCTGACTGCGGGTTCCGGCCCCGCTGTCGCAGAGGAATTTGTCCAGTCGCTCCATTTTGTTCTCCGTTCTATTCCCGCCGGGTGCAGAATAAGGTTTTGTAACCAAACTTGCAGGGGGGAAATGATATGATGATATTGACCGCAAAGGTCGATTTGAAAAAGATTCTGCTGGCGCTGCTTATGGCAGCCGCCCTGGTGCTGGCCCTGGTGCTGATTTTCGGCGGCAGGGGCCAGCAGACCGCCCAAACCTCCGCCATAGCCTCCAACGACAGCCGGGTGAAATTCCTGGAGAGCTTCGGCTGGCAGGTGACACCCGCCCCCAAGGAGACCACCCAGGTGCGAATTCCCGTGGAGTCCGGCGAGATGTTCCAGCGCTACAATGCGCTGCAAAAGGGGCAGGGGTACGACTTGAGCAAATACGCTGGGAAGAAGGTAATGCGGTATGTGTATACCCTGACCAATTACCCCGGGGCCCAGGAGCCGGTGTATGCCACGGTGCTGGTTTACAAAAACAAGGTCATCGGCGGGGATGTGACGGACACCTCGGTAAAGGGAAAAATCCGGGGCTTCCAGATGCCCCCGGCCATTCCGGTGCCTACTGCACCCACAGCCCCCGCCACCACGCCTACAGAGCAGCCGGCATAAGGGAAGTCTATCACAGAATTTCGCTCTTGACAAGCGGTGCTGGCTATGCTATCTTGGGAAGCGAACTGAACAGTATCTTCAGGGCGGGGTGAAATTCCCCACCGGCGGTGACAGTCCGCGAACGCCTCGGCGCCGAATCGGTGAAACTCCGATACCGACAGTACAGTCTGGATGAAAGAAGATACGCAAGGACTCTTTGCGTTTATTTTCGCCCTCTGAGTGTATGCTCAGGGGGTATTTTTTTCGAAGGAGCAAACATTATGAACTCGTTTTTCCAGGATGTATCCAACAATCTCGGCTTTGTACTCATTTGCGCCGCCATCATTGCGGTAATCGGAATTGCCGCCCGCCTGATTGAGCATCTGCTGCCCCAGCTTCGGCAGGTCAGCCCCGCCCGGCGGGTCAGCATCATCGGCATCTGCGCCGCTCTGGCCACGGTGCTGCATATTCTGGACTTCCCCCTGCCCTTCCTGGCCCCCACCTTCTACAAGCTGGACTTCTCTGAGGTTCCTGTGCTGCTGGCAGGCTTCTTTCTGGGACCCAGCGCCACCGTTGCCTGTGAGGGCATCAAGATTCTCCTAAAGCTGCTGCTGAAGGGCACCTCCACCGCCTTTGTGGGGGACTTTGCAAACTTCGTGGTGGGCTGCTTCCTGGTGCTCCCCGCCACCGTGGTCTACCACATCCGCAAGTCGAAAAAAAGTGCCATAGCCGGTCTGGCCCTGGGCACCGTGGCCATGGCCGTCTTCGGCAGCGCCTTCAATGCGGTGTACCTGCTGCCCAAATTCTCCCAGCTGTTCCACATGAGCCTGGACAGCATCATCGCCATGGGCACCGATATTTTCCCGGGAGTGAACAATGTCAGCAGCTTCGTCTTCTTCTGCGTTGCGCCGCTGAATGTGGTGAAGGGTGTGCTGGTCTCCGTTCTGACCATGCTGCTGTATAAGCATGTGGCCGCCCCGCTGTTCCACATCCGGGAGCCCCAGGAAAAGGCCGGGAACTGAGAAGCCGCCAGGTATCCGAATATCTGCCGTTTTCCTGCGCCTCCGGCTGAAACATCCACATAAGTACATAACAGGGCTGCTGCAAGATTCTGAACCGCTCCCTGTCAAGTAGACAGACGAAAAAACAAAATGTTTTCTCCAGGAT
>UROL01000049.1 GCA_900549495.1 uncultured Eubacteriales bacterium
CGAGATCAGCCTCGGTCTCGTGGGCTCGGAGATGTGTATAAGAGACAGGTGTTTGTATGTGTCTTATATTTGCCCCTATACTTTGCCCGGAATGGCCGTGGCAAAGTAGATGATATCGCTGATTTTTCGCTGATAGCCGAAGAGGACGGCATTGATTAGCTCCCCATCCATGGCAATCACCGCCGTCTGGCCGCCGTCCAGGGTGTAGGCCGTCTGCACCCCCCGCTGCCGCAGGTTCTCGCCAAAGCGGCGCAGGGTGGGGGTTTGGTCATAGTCCCCCTGGCCGTTCACCACGGCCAGCAGATAGTGGAGCTTTCCCAGCTGACACAGGGCAGAGCGGGGATAATGGTCGCCAATTTCCCCCACGGCGTAGCTCTGGGGGGTGACCACCTCTCCCTGCTGAATCAGCACCGGGCCGAAGGCCAGGCTGAAAAGAATCTTCTTCTGATCCACAAACCGCTGAAGCTCCTGCTGGCTCCGGGTATCCTCCCGGGTAGAGAAAAGCAGGTCGCCGTTTTCGTCCACGTAGCAGGTATCCACCAGGCCGTTGTTCACCCGGCGCACCCGGCCATCATAGACCAGGGTGCCCGCCTGGCGGTAATTGTAAAAGTCCCCGCTGGAGGCCACCACGGCATTGACACTTTTTGCCATCTCCGTGGTGACGAAGAGCTTGTCCGAGCCAAACTCGCCCCCGGCCAGAAACCGGCGAAACTGGGAGGGATGGGCAATCTTGATTTCGGAGAAGGTATACACGCCCCCATCTATGGCTTGCTTCCAGGTAATGGCAAGGATGGTATCGTCCAGGTAATAGCGGATGGGAGTTCCCTCCAAGGGAACCACCTTCTCATTGAAGAATAGCTTCTGGCCCGCCAGCAGCTGGGCGGCCTTCTCTTCCAGAGCCCTCAGCTCCCGGGCCCGCTCCGCCTGGCCGAAGCCCTCCCGGCTGGGCACCGGGGCTGCCAGAGCATCCCGGCGAATCCAATAAATGGGGCGCAGCCCGGTCAGCCCCTCCAATGCACCGGAGAGCCGGTTTTTCAGATGCATTCCCATTGGCTCCCCGGGACTTGCAGCCAGTCTGGCACCGGGGCCGGGGGCCCCCAGCCATTGGAGGATGCCCAGCAGCACCGAAAGGCTCAAGGCCCCGGCTGCCAAAGCAGCCAACCAGCAGAAGCTGCTGCCCCGGGGACGCTGCCCGGGCTGTAAACCCTTATCCGCCATGCAATTCCTTCTTATTCCAAAATTCCCCCGGAAACCGCCTCCAGCAGTGTCTGCTCCGGCAGCACCCACCACTGGCGATCCCGGTACTGTAGGTGCACCGTCAGGGAACGCTCCCTGGCGGGGGCCTCTGTCAGGGCGGCATTGGCGGCAGCCAGCATTACATCCCGGAGGAAGTCCTCCCGGTAGGTATTGTCGTCGGCATAGACCTCGGACATATCCTCCGCCCGGGCCACCTGCTGCTCCAGCAGCCGGGGGGCTGCGATCTTCATGGTTTGCAGCATCCGGCCCATGTCCAGGCTGCGGACGGTAACCTCCCGGGCCATTCCCTCCGGTGTGGCATGGCACCGGCCCCGGGGAGTGCAGCGCAGGCTATCGGCAAAGGAGGCCCAGAGCCGGGCGGCCACAATATCCCCCGCCTCCAGCCCGGGGTCCAGGGTGGGGGTTCCGTAGAGGTACTGGGAGGCTTGCTGAAAATCGCCGCTGCTCAGTGCCTGCATCATATCGCTGACGCACTGCTCTGCCTCCTGGGGATAGCGGGCCATCACCGGCTCTGCCTCCCGCCATGCCAGACAGACCATCAGGGCCGCCGCTGCCAGCACTGCCCCCAGGGCACCAAAAAGCCAAGGCAGGAATTTTCGATTTCTCAGTTTATTTTCACCTGATTTTCTTTGGGGTTCCATGGTTGTCTGTTATATGGGGCATTCCCTCAGCTGTCAATTTCCCTGGGGCGGAATGCTCCCCACATAAGGTAGCATTCCCGGAATGGGGAGAGGATATACCCATCAAAAATGGACTGCCACCGGGGCAGTCCTGAGGGGGTTATTTTACTTCCCACTCCTTGATGAGAGCGGATTTTTCATAGAGCTTTTGGTAGCTTTCATACCGGCTGGGGACAATGGCACCGGCTGCCAAGGCAGCCCGGACGGCGCAGCCGGGTTCCCGGCGGTGGGAGCAGTCGGCAAACTGGCACCGGCCCAGGTAGGGGGCGAAATCCGGGAAGGCATACTGCAAATTCTCCTTGAGAATCACATCCATCTGCTCCGTATCGAAGGAGGCAAAGCCCGGGGTGTCCATCACATAGGTATCCTCCCCCAGGGAGTAAAGCTCCACATGCCGGGTGGTGTGCCGCCCCCGGCCCAGCTTCTCAGAGACCTCCCCGGTGGCCAGAGACAGCTCCGGGCACAGGGCATTGAGAATGCTGGATTTCCCCACACCGGTGTTGCCGGTGAAGGCGGTGAGCTTGCCTTTCAGGAAGGTGCGCAGCTCCTCTATCCCCTGGCCGGTGACGGCGCTGACGGCAAACACCCGGAAGCCCGCTTTCTGGTAGATAGCCTGCAAATCCGCTGCCGGGTCCAAATCGCATTTGTTGACGCAAATGACGCTTTCCACATTTTGGTTTCCGGCAATGGCAGCCACCCGGTCGATGAGGAAGGGCTCCGTCACCGGGTTGACATTGGCCGCAAAGATGGCCAGTGCATCCACATTGGCCACCGCCGGGCGGACAAAGCTGCTGCTTCGGGGCAGCACAGCCTCCACCATGCCCTTGCCGTGCTCCACGGTGATTTCCACCATGTCCCCGGTGAGGGGGGTGATGTGCTGCTTGCGCAGAACGCCCCGGCCCCGGCAGGAGACAACCTCCCCGGGCAGCTGAACGTCATAAAACCCGCTGAGGGAGCGGACGATTCGCCCTGTCTGTCGTTTAGCCATTCTTGAACGTCACTTCCATAGACTGGTAGTATTCTCCGTTGATGTACAGGTCGTATTCCTGCACGCCGCTGCCCATCAGGGGCACGGTAAAGGTGCAGTCCCCGGGCTGAACCGTGCCGCTGGCAACCTGTAGGTCGGCCCGGCCCTTGGGGCAGATAATCAGATGGTAGGCCTCCTCCCGGACGGGAACATAGAAGCTCACATTCTCCGTCCCGGCAACGTCGCTGCCCGGGGCAGTGGCGGCGGGGGGCGTGGTGACGGTGGTGCCGCTGCCGGAGCCGTTGGACACCCCCAGCAGGATTTCCTTGGTCAGGGCCACCATGGTATCCCTATCCTCGGACTGGCGCACCACCCGGTTGGCAGGCTCGCTGCTTTCCATGGGGTAGATCTCCACCTTGGTGAAGCCCTTGGCGGCAAGCACCTGCTTGGCCGTCTCCGCATCCAGGCCCAGCACATCCGGCATATTGGCGCTGGCAATCTCCGGGCCCTGGGAAACCTCCAGGGTAATGTGGGTATTGACATCCAGCATCTCCCCGGCGGTGGCCGACTGGGTGACCACCTTCCCCTTCTCGGTTTTGGAGCTCACCAGAGTGACGGACACGTTCCGGAAGCCCAGCTGCTCCAGCACCTGCAGGGCCATATCCTTATCGTATTCCAGCACCTTGGGCATCTTGGCGGTGACATTCTGGGGGCCGGTGCTGATATAGAGCTTGACGGTCTGGCCGTCGCTGAGCTGGCTTCCGGCCTCGGGGTCGGTGCGGATGACGCACCCGGCAGGATATTCCTCGCTGGCCTCCTCCCGCACCAGGGTTTTCAGTCCCTGGCCCATGAGAAAGGAGGTGGCTCTGTCCTGGGTCACCCCCAGTAAGTCCTCCATCAGCTTCACCTTGGGCTCCGGGCCCATGCTGATGGTGAGGTAGAGCTCCGTGCCCCGGGCCACCATCAGCCCGCCGGTGGGCTCCTGGTGCATGATCTGGCCTGCCACATAGAAATTGTCATACTCCTGGGGCCGCAGACGGATGGTGAAATTGGGGTAGCGAGACTCGAAATCCTCGCTGTACATACTGCCGGTGAGATAGGGCACCTCCACCCGGTCCTTGTCCTGGTTCAGCAGGAATCCATTGAAGATGGCGGCCAGGAACACCACAATGGCGATAATCGCCACCACGCTGCAGGATACCACCGCAATGGTGGCGGTGCGGCTGCGCTGGGCATCCCGCTTGGCCTCTTCCTCCCGGCGTCTCTTGGCCCGGGCCAGAGCCTCCTGGCTGCGGCCTGTGGGCCCGGTCTGGGCCATGGGGCTGGGAGCCGGGCGGCCCGCTGCGCTGACCCCGGAGATGCGCCCGGTGGAGGGTTTGGGGGACTGGGCCCCGCCCTGCCTGGCTATGGAGCCGGTGGATTCTACACTCTTCACGCCCCCCTTGGCCTGGGCAATCCGTTCTGCGGTGGTCTTGGGCCGGGAGACAATGGGGGTAATCTTCTTTGTGGCATCCCCCAGGGGGATGTGGTAGTCAAAGGTCAGGGAGGGATTCTTCCGGAACTCCTCCAAATCCTCCAACAGCTCCGTGGCGCTGGAATACCGGTCCTTGGGATCCAGGGCCATGGCCTTCATGATGATTTGCTCCATCCCCGCCGGGATGTTGGGGTTCAGGGAGGTGGGCATGGGCGCGCCGCCGTTGATATGCTGGATGGCCACAGCCACCGGGGAATCCCCATCATAGGGCGGGCGGCCGGTCATCATCTCGAACATCACCACGCCCAGGGAATAGATATCCGAGCGGCTGTCGGTAAAGCTGCCCTTGGCCTGCTCCGGGGAGATGTAGTGCACCGAGCCCAGGGCTTCCTTGGTCAGGGTGTTGCTCTTGTTCATCACCTGGGCAATGCCGAAGTCCATCACCTTGACGGAGCCGTTTTTCAGCACCATCACATTGTGGGGCTTGATGTCCCGGTGGACAATGCCCCGGCTATGGGCGTGCTCCAGGCCCTTGGCAATCTGGGTGGCGAAGTGGAGGGTTTCCTTCCAGTTGAGGATACCCTTGACCTCCATATACTGCTTCAGGGAAATGCCGTCAATCAGCTCCATGACAATGTAATAGGCATTGTCCGAAGCGGAGACGTCGAAGACCTGGACGATATTGGGGTGGCTGAGCATGGCAACAGCCTCTCCCTCTGCCCGGAAGCGGCGCTGGAATTCCTCGTCGCCGGAGAATTCATCCTTCAGCACCTTCACCGCCACCAGCCGGTTCAGCCGGTGGCACCGGGCCTTATACACAACGGCCATGCCGCCGGTACCGATGACCTCCAGAAGCTCATAGCGGTTGTCCAGCAGCTGTCCAATATATTGATTCATATTCAGATATTGCTCCTTTCAACCGTTTTCAAACGCTTACCAGTACGCTGGTTACATTGTCCGGGGCTCCCCGGGAAACGGCGATGTCCAGCAGGCGCTTGCAGCAGCGCTCTTTGTTTACCCCGTGAACCACCTCGAAGAGAATCTCCTGGTCGTCCAGCAGGTTGCTCAAGCCGTCGGAGCACAGCAGCAGGAAGTCCCCCCTGCTCAGCTCCTGGCGGAAAATGTCCCCGGAAATGGTCATTTCCGTGCCCACCGCCCGGGTAATCAGGTTTTTCCCAGGGTAGGACTTGGCCATCTCCGCCGTCAGCTCCCCCCGGTCCACCATCATCTGCACCACGCTGTGGTCCCGGGTAATCTGGCGGATGCCCTTCTGATTGATAACGTAGGCCCGGCTGTCCCCCACGTTAATCAGGCTCACCCGATTTCCCCGCACCAGGGCGGCCACCAGGGTCGTGCCCATGCCGCTGAATTCCTCAAACTGCATGGCCTGGTCGTATACGGTGAAATTGGCCAGCTTCACGGCGTTTTTCATCATCTGGTCCGTCTTGTCCCACTCCATGGAGGGGGTCCAGGTGCGCTGGATTTCCTGGCTGAATACATCCACTGCCAGAGAGCTGGCCACATTGCCGGATTTTGCGCCGCCCATGCCGTCGCATACCACGCACAGCAGGGTGTTTTTGTCCAGCTGCCGGATTTCGTAGGCATCCTGATTCATTTTTCGGATGCAGCCTTTGTCTGTCAAGCCCCAGCTCTGCATGGGCGTTCACCTCGTCTTCTTTCTCTCCTGGGTCACTGCTGTTGCTGGGTGTATTTCCGCCGCAGCTGCCCGCAGGAGGCATCGATATCGCCGCCCAGGGTGCGGCGGACGGTGGCAGGAATCCCGGCCTCCTCCAAAGTCTTCTGGAACAGGGCCACAGCCGCCTTGCTGCTGGGCTTCAGGGGGCTTTCCTCCACATGGTTCAAGGGGATAAGGTTGAAGTGGGCAGGCAGCCCCTTCAGTCTGCGAATCAGCTCTTTGGCACACTCCACGGAGTCGTTCACTCCATCTATCATGGCGTATTCAAAGGAGATACGCCGGGAGGTAGCCTGGTAATACCGGCGGCAGGCATTCAGCAGCGCCTGGCTGGGATAGGCTTTGTTCACCGGCATAATGGTATTGCGGATGGCATCGTTGGGTGCATGGAGGGAGACGGACAGGGTCAGCTGCAGCTTCCTCTGGGCCAGCAGGTCAATCTTCGGCACCAGGCCGCAGGTGGACAGGCTGATGTGGCGCATGGAGATATGCATTCCCTCGGGGCTGTTCACCAGCTCCAAAAACCGCATTACATTGTCAAAATTGTCCAGCGGCTCCCCGATGCCCATAAGCACAATATGGGAAATGGGCTGGCCGGAGTCCACCTGGGTAAAGAGCACCTCGTCCAGCATCTCAAAGGGCTCCAGCCGCCGCACCAGTCCGCCAATGGTGGAGGCGCAGAAGGCGCAGCCCATGGCGCAGCCCACCTCGGTGGAGATGCACACAGTGTTGCCGTAGTGATAGCGCATCAGCACCGTCTCCACGCAGTTGCCGTCGGCCAGCTGCCAGAGGTATTTGATGGTGCCGTCCTTTTGGGATTCCTGGCGGCGCACCACCTGGGGAGCGCAGATGGGATACTGCTGGGCAAGGGTCTGCCGCAGCGCCCCGGGGAGGTTGGTCATCTCGTCATAGGAGCGGGCCCCCCGGTGGAGCCAGGTATACAGCTGCTTTGCCCGGAAGGCAGGCTGGCCCATATCCTTCAGGGTCTGGGACAGCTCCGGCAGCGTCATGGATTTTAGGTTCATTGCTTCCTCCGCAGACGGCAGATGAAGAAGCCGTCGGTGTCGTACTGACCCGGAATCAGGGTGATGCTTCCGGTGTGGTTTTCCGGGAATACCCCGGGTAAATGCAGCCTTTCCGGGTAGAAATCCGGGTGGTTTTGCAAAAATTGCTCCACCACCTGCCCATTTTCCCGGTTCAGCAGGGTGCAGGTGGAATACAGCAGCACCCCGCCGGGGCGGACAAACCGGGACTGTACATCCAGGATTTTCCCCTGCAAGGGGGGCAAAGCCTGTAATTCCTCCAGATTTTTATAGCGAATGTCCGGCTTTTTCCGGATGATGCCCAGGCCGGAGCAGGGCACGTCTGCCAGGACGGCATCGAAGAAATTCTCCCATTCCGGCTTTTCCTGGGTGGCATCCCGGCACAGGGCCGTGATATTGGTCAGGCCCAGCCGCTTTGCCCCCGCAGCAATCAGCTCCGTCTTGTGGGGGTATACGTCGCAGGAGACAATCTCTCCGGTGCCCCCCATGGCCACGGCGGCGGCAAAGCTCTTGCCCCCGGGGGCGGCGCAGCAGTCCAGCACCCGCCAGCCCGGCTCCAGCCCGGCGCACAGCACGCTGAGCCTGGAGGCCGCATCCTGGACGTAAAAGTGCCCTGCCCGGAATTCCTCCAGCCGTTCCAGATTGCCCAGGCCGGAGAGCACCAGGCAGTCCGGCATCCAGCTGTGATACGCACAGGCGATGCCCTTTTCCTCCAAGGCGGCTTTCAGAATTGGGGTGGTGGTAGCCAGGGTGTTTACCTGGATAGTGGTGGCCGGGGCGGTGTTGTCCGCAATGAGCATGGGCTCCAGCATCCCCTTGGGCAGGTTCTGCTTGAGCAGGGCAATCAGCGCCTCCGGGTGGCTGTAGCGGTCAGCGTAGGAGGTGGGCTCCTGCCAGGTGCCCAGGGTACGCACCGCATTTCGCAGCACCGCATTGACCAGGGCCGGAGCGTTTTTCTGCCCGGGGCAGTATTTCTTGGCCAGCTCCACCGACTCGTTGACGGCGGCGCTTTCCGGAATTTTGTCCATATCCCGGAGCTGGTACAGCCCCAGGTGGAGGATATCCCGCACCACCGGATGCAGCCCCGAGAGCTTGCCGGTGAGCAGCTGCCTCAGATAGAAGTCCAGCCTTCCCCGGTTCTGCACTACTCCGTAGCACAGCCGGGTAGCCAGAGCTGCATCCCGGCTGTCCAGCCGGTCCCGGGCAATCCGCTGCTTCAGGGCCCCATTTGACCAGGCCCCCTCCTTGCGGCAGGCGATCAGCGCATTCAGCGCCGTTTCCCGGGCGCCCATCAGCGTTGCAGCGGGTGTCCCCGGAAATAGTCCGGTGCCCGCATCCGCTTGCCGCCCTCTGCCTGGAGGGAGCGGATTTCCACGGCATCCTGGCCGCAGGCAATCACCAGACCGTTTTTATTCAGCTCCAGGACGGTGCCCGGCACGCCATGGCCGGGAACCACTCTGGTCTCATGCACCTTAAACTGCTTGCCGTCCAGCTCCATGGTGGCCACCGGCCAGGGGTGCAGCCCCCGAACCTGGTTGTGCACCTGCTGGGCGGTTTTGCTCCAATCAATGGGGCACATACTCTTATCCAGAAGGGGGGCAAAGGTCACCTGGCTTTCGTCCTGCGGGGTGGCAGTCACCTTCTCGCCGGAGGCAAAGCGGCCCAGGGTCTTGCTCAGCAGGTCGGCCCCCAGCACCGCCAGCCGGTCCAGCAGTTCACCGGCGGTTTCATTCTCCCCCACGGTGGTCTTGCTGATTTCGATGATGTCACCGGCATCCATTTTCCGCACCAGATACATGGCGGTGACCCCGGTCTCGGTCTGGCCGTCCAGCACCGTCCACTGATAGGGGGCGGAGCCCCGGTATTTGGGCAGGGCGCTGGCATGGATATTGATGCAGCCGTATGTGGGCACATCCAGCACATTCTGGGGCAGCAGGCGGCCATAGGCCACCACGGCGCACACATCGGGCTTCAAATCCCGCAGCTGCTGCACCGTCTCCTCCTCCCGGAAGTTCTCCGGCTGGAATACAGGAATCCCCGCCTCCACCGCAATCTGCTTGACAGGGGAAATCTCCATCTTCATCCCCCTGCCCTTGGGGCGGTCGGGTTTGGTGTAAACCGCCACCACATCGAAGCCGTCCTTCAGAATCTTCTTCAGGCAGGTGGCCGCAATATCCGGCGTGCCCATGAATACAACCCGCATTCTCATTCCTCCGCTTCTGCGTTCAGCTCCTCCTCAGTGAGGAAACGCTCCATAATCTCGGTATACACAATGCCGTCCAGGTGGTCCAGCTCATGGCAGAAGCACCGGGCAATCAGCTCTTCCCCCTGGGCCTCGAACCAGTCGCCGTTGCGGTCCTGGGCCCGAACCTTGGCAAAGTAGGGGCGCTTCACCAGGCCGTACTTCCCCGGCACGCTGAGGCAGCCCTCGGCCCCCTCCTGCTCGCCGTCGGTTTCCAGCAGCTCCGGGTTCACCAGCTCCAGGATTTCCTCGCCGGTGTCCACAACGACCACCCGGCGCAGGATGCCCACCTGGGGCGCTGCCAGGCCTACGCCGTTGGCCTCTTCCAGGGTCTGCCGCATATCGTCCAGCAGCTTGTGCAGCCGCCGGTCAAATTTTTCCACCGGTCTGCAAACCTTATGCAGCGCCGGGTCGTCCGTGGTTAAAATCTTACGCAATCCCATAATTATCTCCTATCTATGCATCCTGTTCCCCATCCGGCTGCGGGGCAAAATGCAGCCGCACCCAGGGGGCTATTCGAAGCCGTTGACGTCGGCAAAGGCGGTGACGCCCCGGCTCTGCTTGTCCTTGCCAAACTGGGCCAGCAGCCAGGCTATCAGGAAGCGCATGGCCCGGTTCATCCTGCCGTTGACGGTGAGGCGATAGCGGTAGTGGTAGTTAATCTTGGGCACCGGGCAGGGCGCCGGGCCCAGAACCGTCATGTGCTCCTGCCGGTAATCCGGCTGGGACAGGCATTGGAGCAGGCTGTCCCGGAATTTCACCGCACTGTGCAGAACCTCTGTCTCCTGCTCCCCCTGGAAGGTGACCATCAGCCGGTCGCCGAAGGGAGGGGCACCCTGCATCTGCCGGAGCCGGATTTCCAGCTCATAAAAGCCGTCGTAATCCTGGTTGGCTGCCAGACGGATGAGCTGGTGCTGGGGAACCATGGTCTGAATCACGGCCCGGCCCGGCTTGTCCCCCCGGCCTGCCCGGCCCACCACCTGGGTCAGCAGACTGAAGGTGGTCTCTCCGGCCCGGTAGCCCCCGGTGTACAGGGACAAATCCGCATCCAGCACCCCCACCAGGGTCACCCCGGGCAGGTTCAGCCCCTTGGCTACCATCTGGGTACCCAGAAGCACCGGAACCTTTTCCTTCTGGAAGTGCTCCAGTATTTTTTCGTGGGTATTCACGGCGCTGACGGTATCCGCATCCATCCGGTCCACCGCCATCTCCGGGAACAGGGATTTCAGCTCCTGCTCCACCTTCTGGGTGCCGGTGCCCATGGGCTTCAGCGGCCCGCCGCACCGGGGGCACCGCCGGGGAACCGGCTGGGAGAAGCCGCAGTAGTGGCACATCAGCCGGCCATTGGCACTGTGATAGGTCATGGCCAGGGAGCACCGGGGGCACTGGGGCACCTCCCGGCAGTCCACGCACACCAGGGCACGGCTGTTGCCCCGGCGATTCAGCAGCAGCACGGTCTGGCTGCCGCTGTTCCAATTGTCGTAAAGCTCCTGGCGCAGGGAATCGCTGAGGCTCAAATCATTGCCCAGCTTGACCTCCTCCCGCATGTCCACAATCTCCACCTGGGGCAGCGGGCGGCCATTGAAGCGGCTGCGAAGGGTATACAGGGAATACGTCCCATTTTTGGCATGGTACATACTCTCCACGCTGGGGGTTGCGGAGCCCAGCAGCACCAGGGTATGCTCCTTTGCTCCCCGCCAAATGGCCACCTCTCTGGCGGCATACCGGGGGGAATTTTCGGATTTGTAGGAATGCTCCTGCTCCTCGTCCAGGATAATCAGCCCCAGGCTTTCGCTGGGTGCGAACACCGCCGAGCGGGTGCCCACAATAACCCGGGCCTCACCGGCCTTTACCCGCTTCCACTGGTCGTACCGCTCGCCCATGCCCAGGCTGCTGTGGAGCACCGCCACCTGGCTGCCGAACCAGGCGGCCATCAGCCCCAGAAGCTGGGGGGTCAGGGCAATTTCCGGCACCAGGAGCAGGGCACTTTTCCCGGATTCCAGGCAGCGCTGAATCAGCCGGATATACACCGAGGTTTTGCCGGAGCCGGTAACGCCATACAGCAGAGCTACCCCGGGCTCCTCCGCCTCCATCTGGGTCTGCAAGCCCTGAAAGGCCTGCTGCTGCTCCTGGTTCAGAACCAATTCGCCGCTGATGGGGGTGGGTACAATCTCCCGGCACCGCAGCACCGGGCGCTGAGACAGGGTAACATAACCCAGCGACTCCAGCCGCCGCAATGTGGCGGCAGTGGCACCGGTATAATAGCAGATATCCTTCACTGCACCGCTGCCCAGGCCTGCCAGCAGCTCCAGCACCCCCCGCTGCAAGGCAGCGGAGGCAGTGCGGGAGGCAGCAAATTCCCGGGCCTGCTCACTGGGCACGGCCAGGGTGGCCACCGTCTCCGT
>UROL01000050.1 GCA_900549495.1 uncultured Eubacteriales bacterium
CATTCTGGCCATGCGCTCCTGCGAGGCCGGTGTGGCAGCGGAATACGCTGCCCTGGAGGGCTAAGGGGTTATTTTCCGGTGGAGCCGAAGCCCCCCTCCCCCCGTTGGGTTGCGGAGAGGCTGTCCGTTTCTACATAGGTGGGCATCAGCACCGGGGTGACCACCAGCTGGGCAATGCGCTCCCCCTGGGAGACAGTCTGGGGCTGCTCCCCATGGTTGTGGAGGGCTACCATAAATTCCCCCCGGTAGTCGCTGTCGATAACCCCCACCTTGTTGGCCGGGGCCAAATCCCGCTTACAGGCCAGACCACTGCGGGCATACACCAGGCCCACATATCCCCGGGGCAGCTCCATGGCCAGCCCCGTGGGGACAAAGGCGGTCTTCCCCGGCGCAATGACAATGGGGGCCTCCAGGCAGGCATACAGGTCTGCCCCCGCTGCCTCCTGGGTGCCGAAGGTAGGCAGCATTGCCCCGGGGCGCAGCTTTTTTACCGGAATCTGCATCACTTCATCCCCCTTCCGTTTCCCTGCCAATCCTGCCACAGAACAATCCTGTCCTGGGCCAGGGATGCAGGGACATCAATGACCCGCTGGTTCTCGGAGCCCCGGAACCGGAGGGTCAGGTTTTTCTTCTCCTCCACAAAGGGGCCGTCCACCAGCACGTCCAGGTAACTTAAATATTCCCGGGTGGTGTCCCAGTCCCCCAGGCGGCCGGAGAGGATGTCCCGGTCCAGAAGATAGCCGGAGAAGGCCCAGATGCTCTTTTCCGGCATTTTTTCTTTGATTTGCCGCAGCAGCGCCACAATGGGCCCCTGGTTCTGGGGCTCAAAGGGCTCGCCCCCCAGCAGGGTCAGACCCCGGATATAGTCCGGCTTCAGCATATCCAGAATTTTTTCCACGGTCTGCTGGGTGAAGGGCTGGCCGTAGTCAAAATCCCAGGCCACCTGGTTGAAGCAGCCCTTGCAGTGGTGGGTGCAGCCGGAGACAAACAGGCTGACACGAACCCCGGGGCCGTTGGCAATGTCACAATTCTTGATTTCTGCGTAATTCAAAATGCTCTCCCTCTTTCTTTTGAAAAAACCGCTGCAGGAAGCTGCGGCGGTTTTTATGGCAGTACTTAGGTATTGCCCCATATCGCTTTTTATTTTTTGCCCTTAGCCGACAGGCTCTTGCATTTGGCAGCGCACCACCGGGCAGCCGCCTTCAGCCAGCGCCAGAGCACAGCGCCCCATTTCCGAAGCAATGACCAGAGGGCCTTGCACCAGCCCCACAGGGTTTGCAGCCCGCCCCGGGTCTTGGCCCAGAACCGCTGGGCACCCAGCTTGGCCTCTTCCCAGTTCCACTGGCCTCTGTCGGCGGAGTCCGGCGTATCCTCATTGGGATAATCCGCCACATACTGCTCCCACAGCGCCATCTCACCCCGCTTGCTCAGGCCGATTTTCACGAACTTGCGTACCAAATCATAAATCACGGCAAACAGCGGCACGCCCACAACCATTCCTGTCAGGCCCCAGATGCCGCCGAAGAAAATAATGGCGAACATCACCCAGAAGCCGGAAATGCCGATGCGGTTGCCCATGATGCCGGGGCCGATAACGTTGCCGTCCAGCTGCTGCAGCACGATGACAAACACCACAAACCACAGCGCCTGGATGGGGCTCTCAATGAGAATCAGCAGTGTGGAGGGAACCGCACCGATGAACGGGCCAAAGAAGGGAATGATATTGGTAACTCCCACAAAGACGGAAATCAGCAGCGTATTGGGCATGTGCAGAATCAGGCAGCCGAAATAACACAGGATGCCGATAATCGCCGAGTCCAGAATCTTGGCATCGATAAATCCGCCGAACATTCTGTCCACCTGGGCCACCTCCTGCAAGATGGCATTGGCCCAGCGCTCGTTGAAGATGCTGCGGACAATCAGAGTGGCCTGCCGGGCAAAGCGCTTCCGGCTGAACAACACATACACAGCCACAATCAGGCCGATGACCAGATTATAGATGTTCAGAGCCACGCCGTATACACTGGAGCCCAGGCTGCTCACCAGGGTAGTAAGCTGGGGCAGAATCTCCTGCACCCAGGCCTTCGCCTGGAGGTAGAGCTTATCATAGCTGGTGTTAAAGAAGTTGAATACATCGCCCATGTATTCGCTGTCGCCAAAGGTTTCCTCCACCCAGGCCAGGGCATTTTCCAGCCGGACGGGAACCGTCTTGCCCAGGGTAACCAGGCTGTCCAGCACCCGGGGGATAATCATAGCTGCCAGGGCGTAAATCAGCAGCAGCCCTGTCAGCAAGCTGCCGAACACGGCGGCCCCGGGGGCTGCCCGCTTCATCTTCTCCGGCAGGTGCTTTTCCAGGAAACGCTCGTAGGTGTTGCACATGGGCCGCAGCAGGTAGGCCACCACACCGCCATAGACAAAGGGGGCGAGAATCTGCATAACGCCCTTCAGCGCCTCGCCGATGCCCCGCATTCGGTATAAAAAGAAAAACAAAATGATGCTCAGGCTGATGGCTCCAAAGCCAGAGAGCATCAGGTATAGATACCGTCTCTTTTTGGGATCTTCCATGGTCTTCTCCCTCTCAGAATTCGATTGATTACCGCTCCAGTATAGCAGTTTCCCACTGCCAGTATATGAACAAAATGTGAACATTTTATCCATTCCCTGTAAACTGCCCTGGGCAATTCTTGTCTTTTCCCGAAACTGTGATATAATAAGGTTAAAAAGATAACCTGGGGAAGCTGCCACTTTCTTCCCCGGAAAGGAGCGGTTTATGCCTTATTATTACGGATATGACTGGACTTATGTCTATCTGGTGCTGCCCTGCCTGATTCTGTCCCTCTGGGCCAGTGCCCGGGTGAATACCACCTTCCGGAGGTATTCCAAGCAATTTTCTGTCCGGGGAATCACCGGTGCAGATGCCGCCCAGCGGGTGCTCCGGGCCAACGGTGTCTCCGGGGTACGGATTGAGCGCATCGGCGGCAATCTTACCGACCACTACGACCCCAGCACCAATGTAATTCGCCTTTCCGACGATGTCTACGGCAGCACCTCCACCGCCGCCATTGGCGTTGCCTGCCACGAGGCGGGCCATGCGGTGCAGTATGCCCAGGGGTATGCCCCCATCAAGCTCCGGGCGGCCATTATTCCTGTCACCAATTTTGGCTCCAAGATGGCCATGCCCCTGATTTTGCTGGGCATCCTCTTCTCCTCCCTGGGCAGCACCTCTGACTTCTTCATCAATCTGGGAATTGTCTGCTTCGGCCTGTCCGTGGTGTTCCAGCTGGTGACCCTGCCGGTGGAGTTCAACGCCAGCCGCCGGGCCTTGGCAGCCATAGCGCAAAACAACATCCTGACAGAGGAAGAGCTAAACGGTGCCCGGAAGACCCTGCGGGCCGCCGCCATGACCTATGTGGCCGCCACTGCCGCCGCCCTGGCCCAGCTGCTGCGGCTGCTGGTGCTCTTTGGCAACAACAGAAGGCGCAACGATTAAAAAGGAGAAAATCTATGGCTTCCTGGATGGTACATCTGCGGATTGCAGACCGGCTGCTGGACAGTCTTCCAAAGCTGTCTGCGGTGGATTTTGTGGTGGGTAACATTGCTCCGGACAGCGGCGTTCCCAACCAGGATTGGAGCGAATTTACCCCCAGCGTGATCGTCTCCCACTTCCGGGTGGATCATTCCATTTCAAAGAACATCTGCATTCCGGCGTTTGTGGAGCGGTATTTTACCCCGGCGCAGCGCACAAGCTACACTCCGGCGCAAAAATCCTTCTTTCTGGGATATCTTGTCCACCTGCTGACCGACCAGCTTTGGAGCGCTCAGGTAGTAAACAGGCTGAAGGAACGTTTCCCTGACCGGTGGCATACGGACAAGCAGGCGCTGATTCGCTGTGCCAAGGAAGACTGGTACG
Source organism: uncultured Eubacteriales bacterium (assembly GCA_900549495.1). Lineage (GTDB taxonomy): Bacteria > Bacillota > Clostridia > Oscillospirales > Oscillospiraceae > Faecousia. The sequence goes on from UROL01000050.1 coordinate 3,911, forward strand.
ACCTGGACTATACGTATCTGCGGCAGCACCCGGATTTCCGTGCCTTTCGGATATATGCAGGGGCCGTGGGCTATAAAAACACCTTCATGACAGAGTTTGCCCCGGACGCCTTTGATAACCGGCGGCAATACATCACATCCTTCTATCGGGAAGAAAACAACCACCTTGACAGGGAGTATCCCTATTTTAAGGAAGAGCAGATGGATCGCTTTGTTTCGGAAGCCACCCAGGAGATTCTATCCCGCCTTGAAACAGAATACGGCCTTTGAGAAAGCCCCCCGCTGCGTGCAGCGGGGGGTGTTCGTTTATGGGAAAACGTGGGCTTTTACAGCAGCACCAGGGGCTTAATCAGGTCGGCGGGCTTGTCCTTCATCAGCATCAGGGCAGGCTCTACATTTTCCAGACCATGGAAGGTATGGGTGATGAGCTTCTCAGGATGGATGCGGCCGGTTTGCACCAGTCGAGCCAGCCGCTCAGAGCGCAGACGTCCACCGGGCATCAGGCCGCCCACAATCTTCTTGTGGCCCATTCCGCATCCCAGCTCCACCCGGGGCAGACCAATGGTGTCGCCCTCGCCAAGGTAGTTGACGTTTCCGATGACACCGCCGGGCTTCAGCATCCGAATGGCCTGGGCAAAGGTATCGTTGTTGCCGCCGGCTACCACCACCCGGTCAACGCCCTTGCCCTTGGTCAAATCCAGAATCTGCTCCACAATGTCACCCTGACGGTAGTTGATAACCTGGGTTGCCCCAAATTCCAGGGCCAGGTCTGCACAGTTTTTCCGGGAGCCCACCGCATAGATGTTGGCTGCGCCCCGAATGGCAGAGGCGGCCACCGCCATCAGCCCCACAGGGCCGATGCCAATGACGGCAACATTGTCGCCAAACTGAATATCCGCCAGCTCTGCGCCATGGAATCCGGTGGGCACCATGTCGCTAATCATGCAGGCTGCCCCCAAGTCCATTCCCTCTGGCAGCAGGGCCAGGTTGCCGTCTGCATCGTTGACGTGGAAATACTCCCCAAAGACGCCGTCCTTGAAATTGGAGAATTTCCAGCCGGAGAGCATACCGCCGGAGTGCATGGCAAAGCCCTCCTGGGCCTGTAGGGAGTTCCAGTCCGGCGTAATGGCGGAGACCAGAACCCGGTCGCCCACCTTAAAATCCTTCACCAGCTTGCCCACTTCCACCACTTCGCCCACGGCTTCGTGGCCCAAAATCATATCTTTTCTGTCACCGATTGCTCCGGCCCATACAGTGTGGACGTCGGAGGTGCACGGAGCCAATGCAATCGGTTTGCAGATTGCATCCATGGGGCCGCAGACCGGTGCATCTTTCTCAATCCAGCCGGTTTGGCCAATTTTTAACATTGCGAATCCTTTCATATAAGACCTCCTTGATATTGTTGAATACCCTTTGATATCCGAAAATAGTATAATATATCTTTCAGGAAAAATCAATATGTTTTTATCGATTATTTTGTATCGAATTTGTGAACAAACTATGGAGGTCTGTCGATTTGGGGAGCTGCCGGATGCTTTGGAGCCCTTGACATTCCCGGCGGTTTCCGATATACTTCTTTCACACAGATAAAATGAAGAAATGAGTGTTATTGGATTATGATGGAACTATTAGAGCAATATCAGGCAATGGGCATCTCCCCTGCCGTCTATGAATATGGGCAGAGAGCTCTGGAGCGGCTGACCCAGCGGTTTGCGGAGATTGACCGCATTGCGGAATACAACCAGGCCAAGGTTATTGCCGCCATGCAGAAGAACCATGTGTCCGCCGCCTGCTTTGCCGCCACCACCGGCTACGGCTATGATGACCTGGGCCGGGACAATCTGGAAAAGGTCTACGCCGACGTATTCCACACCCAGGCCGCCCTGGTGCGCCCGCAGATAACCTGCGGCACCCACGCCTTGACTGTTGCCCTGAGCGCCAACCTTCTGCCCGGGGACGAGCTCCTAAGCCCGGTGGGGCTGCCCTACGACACCCTGCAGGAGGTCATCGGCATCCGGGAAAGCCCCTGCTCCCTGGCGGAGTATGGCGTAGCATACCGTCAGGTGGATTTGCTCCCCGACGGCAGCTTCGACTACCACCGCATCCGGGAAGCCATCAACGAAAAAACCAAGCTGATTACCATCCAGCGCTCCAAGGGCTACGCCACCCGACCCACCTTCTCCGTTGCCCAAATTGGCCAGCTGATTGCCTTCTGCAAGGACATCAAGCCCGACGTGCTGGTGATGGTGGACAACTGCTACGGTGAGTTTGTGGAGACCATGGAGCCCTCTGACGTGGGGGCGGACATGGTGGTAGGCTCCCTGATTAAAAACCCCGGCGGCGGCCTTGCCCCCATCGGCGGCTACATCTGCGGTACGGAAAGATGCGTCAGCCGGTGCGCCTTCCGGCTCTCCGCCCCCGGCCTGGGGCAGGAGGTAGGTGCCAACCTGGGGCTGATGCCCGCCCTGTATCAGGGCTTCTTCCTGGCCCCCACGGTGGTGGCCGGTGCAGAAAAGGGAGCTGTGTTTGCCGCCAACCTCTATGAGCCTCTGGGCTTCCGGTGCGTGCCCGGTGCAGACGAAGTCCGGCACGACATTATTCAGGCTGTGGAGCTGGGCAGCGAAGCGGGGATGATTGCCTTCTGCAAGGGCATCCAGGCTGCCGCCCCGGTGGACTCCTATGCCGACCCCCTCCCCTGGGACATGCCCGGCTACAGCGACAAGGTGATTATGGCTGCCGGTGCCTTTGTCCAGGGCAGCTCCATTGAGCTCTCCGCCGACGGCCCCATCCGTCCCCCCTACGCCGTCTACTTCCAGGGCGGCCTGACCTGGTATCACGCCAAGCTGGGCATTTTGATGAGCCTGCAAAAAATGGTAGACGCCGGGCTAATCACTCTCTGAGTCTCTCGCATTTGAAAAGTCCCTGCCAGAAACGCTGGCAGGGACTTTTGTTTGCAATGGGAACCCCCTGCCGGAGCATGGTGCAGCGGCAGGGGGGTCTTGGGATATTCAGGAATTACAGCAATTCATCCGGTACACGGCTTTCGGGGGTGACGCCGGGCTGGTAATCCCGGTAGGCCATCAGGCCGGAGCCGGCGGGAATTAGCTTACCGATGATGACGTTCTCCTTCAGGCCAACTAGGTGGTCCACCTTGCCCTTAATAGCGGCATCGGTGAGGACCTTGGTGGTCTCCTGGAAGGAGGCGGCGGACAGGAAGGACTCGGTAGCCAGAGACGCCTTGGTAATACCCATCAGCACGGCGGAAGCCTCGGCCAAACGGAGGTCAGTTTCACCGGCATCTATCCGGGCCTGAACCTCTGCGTTGGCATCCTCGTACTCGAAGGTATCCACCACGGCACCCACCAGCAGCTTGGTATCGCCGGGATCGTCCACACGAACCTTGCGCATCATCTGGCGGATAATAACCTCGATGTGCTTGTCGTTGATTTCAACGCCCTGCTGGCGGTACACCGCCTGGACGGACTGCACCAGGTAATCCTGGACAGCCTCCACGCCGGAAATCCGCAGCACGTCCTGGGGGTACAGAGCGCCGTCGGTGATGGGCTCACCCTTCTGCACCACCTTGCCGTGGGTGACCTTCAGGCCCACGGAATAGGGCACCTGGTACACCTTCACCTCGCCGTCCTCTGCGGTGACGGTAATGCTGCGCAGAGCGGTACGGTGGGTATCGTCGATGCTGACCACGCCGGTGATCTCGGAAATCTGGGCCATCTTCTTGGGGCGGCGAGCCTCGAACAGTTCTTCGACTCGGGGCAGACCCTGGGTGATATCGTCACCGGCAACGCCGCCGGAGTGGAAGGTACGCATGGTCAGCTGGGTACCGGGCTCACCGATGGACTGGGCGGCAATGATGCCCACGGCCTCGCCCAGATCCACCTCTTTGGAGGTGGCCAGGTTCATGCCGTAGCACTTGGCGCAGACACCGCTGCGGGCACGGCAGCCCAGGATGGTGCGGATATAAATCTTGTCGATGCCATGGGCCTCGAACTTGGCGGCATCCTCGGGCATCATCATCACGTTCTTGGAGTGCAGCACCTCGCCGGTGATGGGAGACACCACATCGTTGACGGGATACCGGCCACGAATCCGGTTGCCAAAGGTATCAATCACGTCGCCCTTCTGAATCACAGCGCCCACCCAAATGCCGTGGGTAGTGCCGCAGTCCTTCTGGCGGATGATAACCTCCTGGGAGACGTCCACCATTCGGCGGGTCAGGTAGCCGGAGTCGGCGGTACGCAGAGCGGTATCGGTCATGCCCTTTCGTGCGCCTCTGGAGGAGATGAAGTACTCCAGAACAGACAGGCCCTCACGGAAGTTTGCCTTGACGGGAATCTCGATGGTACGTCCGGCGGTATCGGCCATCAGGCCACGCATACCGGCCAGCTGACGAATCTGTGCCATGGAGCCGCGGGCACCGGAGTCAGCCATCATATAGATGGGGTTGAACTCATCCAGATTGCCCTGCAGGGCGTTGGTGACATCGGCAGTGGTCTTCTCCCACTGCTGAACCACCAGGCGATAGCGCTCGTCATTGGTGATGAGGCCCTGGCGGTAGAAGTTTTCGATATCCACCACTTTGCCCTCGGCCTGCTTCACCAGCTCATACTTAATGGCAGGAACCACCATGTCCGCAATGGACACAGAGATAGCACCCTTGGTGGAGTACTTATAGCCCAGAGCCTTGATGCGGTCCAGCATTTCGGTGGCGATGGTGAAGCCGTGCTTGCGGATACACTTGTCAATGATCTTGCCCAGCTGCTTCTTGCCCACCAGGAAGCTGATTTCCAAATCAAACTCATGGCCGGGGACACTGCGGTCCACAAAGCCCAAATCCTGGGGAATGGGCTCGTTGTAAATCAGGCGGCCCACGGTGGCATCGATGATGCGGTACTGCATCTGGCCGTCAATCATCTTGCCGTAGCGCACCCGGATGGGGGCGTGCAGACCCACGGCTCCGTCGGCATAGGCGGCAATGGCCTCTTCGGTGCTGGAATAGTTGTGAACCGGGCGGAACTTGGCAGCTGCCTTACCCACGGCGCTGGCGGCCTTGTTGGCAGCCAGGAACTCGTCGGCATCCACAATGGCATTGACAGGCAGATTGGTATCGCCGGAATCGGTAACATACACATTCTCGGCACCCTTCTCGGCCTTGCCCAGGCGGGTATAGGTCAGGTAGTAGGCGCCCAGAATCATATCCTGGGTGGGCACGGTGACGGGCTTGCCGTCCTGGGGCCGGAGCAGGTTGTTGGCGGACAGCATCAGCATTCTGGCCTCGGCCTGTGCCTCAGGGGACAGGGGGACGTGAATAGCCATCTGGTCGCCGTCGAAGTCGGCGTTAAATGCAGTACAGCACAGGGGGTGGAGCTTCAGGGCCCGGCCCTCTACCAGGATGGGCTCGAAGGCCTGGATGCCCAGACGGTGCAGGGTAGGTGCACGGTTCAGCATCACAGGACGGTCCTTGATGATTTCGTCCAGAGCATCCCAGACCTCGGTCTTGCCCTTGTCAATCATCTTCTTGGCGGATTTGATATTGTTGGCCAGGCCGTCGGACACCAGCTTCTTCATTACGAAGGGCCGGAACAGCTCAATGGCCATCTCCTTGGGCACGCCGCACTGATACAGCTTCAGCTCAGGGCCAACCACGATAACGGAACGGCCAGAGTAGTCAACACGCTTGCCCAGCAAATTCTGGCGGAAGCGGCCCTGCTTGCCCTTGAGCATATCAGACAGGGACTTCAGGGCACGGTTGTTGGCACCGGTGACGGCACGACCCCGACGACCGTTGTCAATCAGGGCATCCACAGCCTCCTGGAGCATCCGCTTTTCGTTGCGGATGATGATGTCGGGGGCATGGAGCTGCACCAGGCGCTTCAGGCGGTTGTTCCGGTTGATAACCCGGCGATACAAATCATTCAGGTCAGAGGTGGCGAAGCGGCCACCATCCAGCTGAATCATGGGGCGGATATCCGGGGGAATCACCGGCAGCACGTCCATAATCATCCAGCTGGGCTTATTGCCGGACTCCCGGAAGGCCTCCACAACCTCCAGCCGTTTGACCAGGCGGAGCTTTTTCTGGGAGGAGGCAGTCTTCAGCTCGTTGCGTAGCTGCTCAGAGAGCTGCTCCAGGTCAATCTGCTCCAGCAGCTCCTTGACAGCCTCGGCACCCATTCCGGCCTTGAAGTCATCCTCGTACTTCTCCCGCATGTCCCGGTATTCCTTCTCGGACAGCAGCTGGTTGCGCAGCAGAGGGGTCTCGCCGGGGTCGGTGACGATATACGCCGCGAAGTACAGGACCTTCTCCAGGATACGGGGGCTGATGTCCAGCAGCAGGCCCATCCGGGAGGGGATGCCCTTGAAATACCAGATATGGCTGACGGGGGTGGCCAGCTCGATGTGGCCCATGCGCTCCCGGCGCACCTTGGCCCGGGTGACCTCCACGCCGCAGCGGTCGCAGATCTTGCCCTTGAAGCTGATCTTCTTATACTTGCCGCAGTGGCACTCCCAGTCCTTGGTGGGCCCGAAGATCCGCTCGCAGAACAGGCCGTCCCGCTCGGGCTTCAGGGTGCGGTAGTTGATGGTCTCCGGCTTTTTGACCTCGCCGTAGGACCACTCACGGATCATTTCCGGAGAAGCGATTCCGATCTTGATGGCGTCAAAAGTGGGATAACTCATGCTGTATGCTCCTCCTATTCCTTAAAATTCGTCGTCCGCGCCGTCGTAGGAGGCCTCTACCTCCTCCTCGGGCACATAATCGAAGCCTGCGTCCGCCAGCTCCTCTTCGTTGGCGTACCGGCTGCGGCGGTCGTCGTCGGCATCCATGCGGGAGAGATTGAAGGTATCCAGGGCGTTTTCGTCCTCCTTCAGCTCGATCTGGTTGCCGTCCTCGTCCAGCACCTGGATGTCCAGGCACAGGGACTGCAGCTCCTTCACCAGCACCTTGAAGGACTCGGGCACGCCGGGAGTGGGCACGTTCTTGCCCTTGACGATGGCCTCATAGGTCTGCACGCGTCCGGTGACGTCATCGGACTTCACCGTCAGGATCTCCTGCAGGGTATAGGCCGCGCCGTAGGCCTCCAGGGCCCAGACCTCCATTTCGCCGAAGCGCTGGCCGCCGAACTGGGCCTTGCCGCCCAGAGGCTGCTGGGTCACCAGGGAATAGGGGCCGGTGGACCGGGCGTGGATCTTATCGTCCACCAGATGGTGCAGCTTCAGGAAGTACACATAGCCCACGGTGACCTTGTTGTCGAAGCGCTCACCGGTGCGTCCGTCGTACAGCCAGCTCTTGCCCTGGGGGTCCAGACCCGCCTGGGTCAGGGCCTCGGTGATGTCCTTATCGGTGGCGCCGTCGAAAATGGGGGTGGCCACCTTCCAGCCCAGGGTCTTGGCGGCATAGCCCAGATGGACCTCCAGCACCTGGCCGATGTTCATACGGGAGGGCACGCCCAGGGGGTTCAGCACGATGTCCAGGGGGGTGCCGTCGGGCAGGAAGGGCATATCCTCCTGGGGCAGCACCCGGGAAACGACGCCCTTGTTGCCGTGGCGGCCGGCCATCTTGTCACCGGGCTGGATCTTGCGGCGCTGGGCGATATAGACCCGGACCACCTGGTTCACGCCCGGCCCCAGCTCGTCGCCGGCCTCCCGGGTGAACACCTTGGCGTCCACGATGATGCCGCTTTCGCCGTGGGGCACCTTCAGGGAGGTATCCCGGACCTCCCGGGCCTTCTCGCCGAAGATGG
>UROL01000051.1 GCA_900549495.1 uncultured Eubacteriales bacterium
TCGTGGGCTCGGAGATGTGTATAAGAGACAGGAGCTGGTTAAGCTCCTCTGCCAGGGAACTGAATTCGGATTCCAGGGGGTTTTTCCGGGTGGCGTTCTTCTGCTCCATGGCCACGCCCTTGGCTGCCTGGTCAATGCTGAGCAGGGTTCCCGCTCCGGCGACGCAGCCCCCGGGACAGGCCATGCCCTCTAGCAGGTAGCCGTTGTACCGCCCGATTTTGGCCATGCTCATCAGCTTGCGGCAGTCCCGCAGGCCCTCGGCATTGGCCACCTTGATTTCCATATCCGGGTAGCGCTCGTGGATAATATCCACCACGGCCTGGGCCACGCCACCGGCTACGGCGAAGCCCCGGCCTGCTGCCGTACCGGCGTTCTCAGCATCGGGGGCATCCTCCAGGGTTTCAAAATTCACGTCCTTCGCCTCGAACATGCCCTGCAATTCCTCAAAGGTCAGCACAAAGTCCACATCGGAGCGGATGTTCTCCCGGATGGCCTCCAGCTTCTTGGCGGCGCAGGGGCCGACGAAGACAATTTTGGCCTCCGGCTGCTCCCGCTTCACCATCCGGGCGGTGTAGACCATGGGGGTCAGGGTCATGGAGATGTTCTTGGCCTGGGCGGGGAAGAGCTTGTGCACCATGGCGTGCCAGGCCGGGCAGCAGGAGGTGGCCATGAAGGGCTGGTTGGCCGGGACGTTTTCCACAAAGTCCTTGGCCTCCTCCACGGCGCAGATGTCCGCACCGATGGCAACCTCCACCACATCGGCAAAGCCCAGCTGCCGCAGGGCGGATACCAGCTTGGCAAAGGTGACGTCCTTGCCAAACTGCCGGGCAAAGGCCGGGGCAAGAATGGCAATCACCTTGTCCCCCTGCATAATGGAGCGCACCACCTGGTAAATCTGGCCCTTGTCCACAATGGCGCCAAAGGGGCAGCTCACCAGACACTGTCCGCAGGCTACGCATTTCTCCTGATTGATGGTGGCCCGGCCATGCTCGTCCGTCCCAATGGCATCCATTCCGCAGGCCGCCTGGCAGGGCCGCTCCAGGTGGACAATGGCGTGGTAGGAGCAGGCCTGGGCGCATTTGCCGCAGCGGATGCACTTGGCCGGGTCGATGCGGCTCTTGCCGTTGACGAAGGTAATGGCCTCCCGGGGGCACACCTGCTGGCAGGAGGCGGCCAGGCAGTTCTGGCACACGTCCGTCACCCAGTACCGGTTGGCGGGGCAGGCATGGCAGGCATAGGGGATGATGTTCACCAGGGGCGGCTCATAGTACTGCTGGGCAATGGCGGCATGATCCATGCCCTCGGTCATCAGGCTCCGGGTCTGCACGCTACGCACGGAAAGGCCCATGGCCAGACGCACCCGCTCACCGGCAATGGCCCGCTCCAGGAAGATGGACTCCCGGTGCAGGGGCTGGTCGCCGGGGACTATGAGGAAGGGCAAATCCTCTGCCTTTGTATAGTCCTCTCCGGAATAGGCCATTCGGGCCACTTCGGTGAAGACTTTCTTTCGAATGTCAGTAATCAGTGACGGAATTCCGCGCATGGTAAGCCTCCCAAATATTTTTTTTCATTGTACCAAAGGTTTGAGGAACGGTCAAGAAAAAATGGTATCTTTGTCCCGGGGAACACATACACTCCAACCAGAATGGAGGGGTGACAATGAAACGAACCCTGGCGCTGCTTCTCAGCCTGGCGCTGCTGGCGGGGGTGCTCCCGGGCCGGGCGGCAGCGGTGGATTTGAACCTGAATGCAAAAAGCGCTCTGCTGATGGATGTGGCCACCGGCACGGTGCTGTATGAAAAAGAGAGCCACACCCGGCTGGCTCCGGCCAGTGTCACCAAGGTGATGACCATGCTGCTGATTATGGAGGCCCTGGATGCGGGAAAAATCCGCCTTACCGACCTGGTGACTGCCTCTGAGGCTGCGGCGGCCAAGGGGGGCAGCCAGGTCTATCTGAAGGTGGGGGAGAATATGCCGGTGTCGGATATGCTCAAGGCCATTGCCGTGTCCTCGGCCAATGACTGCGCCTGCGCCATGGCGGAGCTGATTGCCGGCAGCGAAAGCGCCTTTGTGGAGCTGATGAACCAGCGGGCAGAGGCGCTGGGCATGGGGGATACCCATTTTGTCAACTGCACCGGCCTGGATGACGGCCCGGAGGCGGCGCAGCACCGCACCAGCGCCTATGACATTGCCCTGATGTCCCGGGAACTGCTGAAAAACCACCCGGATATCAAGAAGTATACTACCATTTGGATGGACTCCCTCCGGGACGGCACCTTCGGCCTGTCCAATACCAATAAGCTCATCCGCTTCTACTCCGGGGCCACGGGGCTGAAAACCGGCTACACCTCCGGCGCAGGCTACTGCCTGTCCGCCACGGCCAAGCGGGAGGGCATGGAGCTGATTGCCGTGGTGATGGCCTGCGAAACCTCCCAGAAGCGCACGGCGGACTGCAAGGCCCTGCTGGACTACGGCTTCGCCAACTATTCCGTGGTGCGCCCGGGGCTGAAGGAGGGCCGCACCGTGGCGGTGCATCTGGGCAAGCAGGACAGCGTCCCTGTGGAGCTGGTGGAGCGCCGGGAAATCCTGGTGGACAAGGCCAAACGCACCAGCCTCAGCGCCAGGGTGGAGCTGGCCCAGGCGGTTCCCGCCCCGGTGGAGAAGGGCCAGCAGGTGGGCACCATCAGCGTGTATTCCGACCAGCGGATGCTGATTCAGCTGCCCCTGGTGGCGGCGGAAAGCGTGGCCAAGCTGACCTTCGGCGACGTCTTCGGCATGGTTCTGAGACGCATCTGCATGGCAAAGCCCGCCGAAAAATGACGAAATCCCCGCTGCACATCGGCAGCGGGGATTTCTGCAAAAGGGATTAGAAAGAAGAAGAGAGGTAGAAAAGAGGGGTTCTACGCAAAGAAAGGAGACGGCTCACGGCTTCCGCAACCTTTCTGCTATTACCGTACCCCCGGGTTTTGAACGACACATCAAGGAATTGCAAACAATTCATAAACAAAACGGTGCTTGTCAGGAGCGGCCCGGTTTGCCGGATTTGTGAGCAAGTGGGGGATTTCCACATTTCTCCGCTATTTTCTGGTTTTCCCGTGCAATTTGTTGGAAGCTGTGTTATGCTGCCTTCGGTGCTACCAGTACCCCGGTAGGCGGTTCCCCTCGAATCTTTTCGGGGGTGATATCCTTCTTTTGCCCCCAATCGCAAAGAGAGGGGGTGACGGCTATGGATGTTACATGGGAAGGAATTTTTCAATTCTGCCTGGTCATTATTGCTGTCATTACCTTGGTCCGCCAAGATAACAAAAAGAGATAACCGCCCAACTTCTCCCAAAGTAACGGTTATCTCTTAGCAGAATCTTTGGGGAGCCGACCTACTGGCAGCACCCTTTGTATCTATACTATACCCCAATCCGGCCCCTTTGTCAACTGCTCCGTCCTCTGGCGGGGCAGTTTTTAAGCAGAAAATCGCCCTGACGGATTTCTTCAATGGGAGAAAAGCCTCAGTCCCATTCCAGCTGGTAGTCGCCGCTGGCGGATTGGAAGCGGAGGGTGAGACGGTAGAATTTCCCCCGCTGCAAGAAAACCGTGGCGGTGGGGCACTCCCCGCCGAGGGTCAGCACAGGCACGCCGTTGGCGGTGAGCACAGCCCGGACGGAGCCCTGCTGCACATGGCCGGAGAGACGGAAGCTATAGCTGCGGCTCTCCTTTACCCGGAGAATTCGGTGTATCCTGCCGCTGCACCGGGTAAAGGATGCCCCAAAGCAGTGCTCCCGCCAGCTTCCGCTGCCCACATATACCGCCGCTGTCTTAACGGTCACCGGCATCCCCCCAAAAAGATACAGCGCCCCCATTGCCAGCAGCCCTGCCAATACATAGCCCATAAGCAACCTCCTGAATTTTAGCCCATTATCTCAGGGAAAGCAGGTTATGTCAAATGAATTTACGGAAAAAAGCCCATATTTTTTTCTGCGCTTTATTTTCCGGAATTGTGGCAATACTCTTGAATCATGAGCCGATGTTTGCTATAATAGCATAGATTATCTTTGCTTGGACAGGGGGGCGCAGCGGGTGGATAAAAAGCTGATACGGCTGTTTCGGCCATCCAGGACGATTTACTATGTGCTGATGGTGGCTTTTGCCATTGGCTCCATGATGGTGGGGCAGTACCTGCTGGGTGGTGCGGAGTTGGTGGCCACGGCGGCGGCCTTCTTTGTGCATCTGAGCCACCAGCGTTCCAGCAACCGGCGCATCCGGCAGTATTTGCAGCGGGCCAGCGACACGCTGGAAAGTACCGGCCAGGGGGCCAGCCCCTTCCCGGCGGTGCTGGTGCAGCTGGGGGACGAGAGCGTGGTCTGGTGCAATGCCAAATTCACCGAGCTCACCGGCCTGACTCTGACCTCAGTGAACCACCAGCTGGAGGATGTGCTCCCCGGTGTGGGAGTGGATTGGCTGGTCTCCGGCAAAACCGAGTGCCCCCGGGAGCTTACCCTGGGGGGCCGCCGCTACCGCCTCTTCGGCACGGCGGTGAAGGAAAAAAACGGCCCCGCCATGGTGGGCGTTATCTACCTGAACGACCTGACCGAGCTGTATCAGGTGCGGGATGAATACATCCGCTCCCGGCCGGTGGTGTCCATCATCCTGGTGGACAATTACGAGGAGCTGACCAAGAACCTGACCGAGGGTGCCATCTCCACCCTGAATGCCAAGCTCAACGAGGCTATCACCAGCTGGACAGAGCCGTACCACGGTCTGCTCCGCCGGCTGGAAAAGAACCGGTTCCTGTTTGTCTTTGAAAAGCGGGATTTGGAGGATGCCGTCACCAATAAATTCTCCCTTCTGGAGGATATCCACGGCATTGCCAGTCCCTCCGGCCTGGCCGCCTCGGTGTCCATCGGCCTGGGGGTGGATTGCAGCAGCTTTGAGGAGGGCTACAATTTTGCGGCCCTGGGCATTGAGATGGCCCTGAGCCGGGGCGGTGACCAGGCGGTTATCAAGGACCGGGTGAATTTCACCTTCTTCGGCGGCCGGAATGTGGAGACGGAGTACACCAGCAAGGTGCGCTCCCGGGTTACGGCCAATTCCCTGATGGAGCTTATCGGCCAGAGCAGCCGGGTGTTTGTCATGGGTCACAGCAATGCGGATTTGGACAGCCTGGGTGCTGCCATGGGCATCTGCTGCCTGTGCCGGAAAAAGGGAAAGCAGGCCAATATCGTCCTGGATATGGAGAAAAACTCCGTGGCCCGGCTGCTGGGCCAGGTGGCCAAGGTGCCGGAATATGACGATGTGTTCATCTCCGGCCAAGAGGCCATGGTGGCCTGTGACAATGGCAGTATCCTGGTGGTGGTGGACACCAACCGCCCCGACCAGGTGGAGTGGAAGCCCCTGCTGGAGGCCATCAATAAGGTGTGCGTGGTAGACCATCACCGCCGGGCGGCAGACTACATCAGCCCCGTGGTGGTGAACCTCCATGAGACCTACGCCTCCTCCGCCTCGGAGCTGGTGACCGAGCTGATTACCTATGGCGTAGACAGCAGCGACGTACTGCCCATCGAGGCCAAGGCACTGCTGGCGGGCATCTGCATGGATACCAAGTTTTTCAATGTCCGCACCGGCGAGCGCACCTTCGAGGCCGCCGCCGCTCTGCGGAGAATGGGCGCGGACACCACCGAGGTCAAGTTGCTGATGCAGAACGATTTCCAGGACACCGTGGCCAAATACCAGATTGTCAAATCCGCCAAGCTGTACCGGGATGAGCTGGCCATTGCTGCCCTGAACTACGAGACCAGCCGGATTCTGGCGGCCCAGGCGGCAGATGATATGCTGAATATCTCCGGTATCACCGCCTCCTTCGTTCTGTATCCGGAAAATGGGCAGACCATCATCTCTGCCCGGAGCATCGGCAAGGCCAACGTCCAGATGATTCTGGAGCCCCTGGGGGGCGGCGGCAACGCCATGGTGGCCGGAGCCCAGATGCGGGATACCGAGGTGAAGCAGGCGCTGGACCGGCTGGTGGAATCCATTGATAAATTTTACGAAGGATAAGGAGAACATAGTATGAAGGTTATTTTGACACAGGATGTAAAGGGTAAGGGCAAGAAGGGCCAGATGATTGAGGTATCCGACGGCTACGCACGCAATTTCATGCTGCCCCGGAAGATTGCCATCGAGGCTACCCCCGATGCCGTCAACACCATGAAGATGAACGACAAGGCCACCCAGGAGCGCATCGCCCGGGAGAAGGCAGAGGCTTTGGAAATCTCCAAAACCATCCGGGGCCTGACCGTAGTGGTGAAGGCCAAGGGCGGCGGTGCCGGACGGCTGTTCGGCTCCATCACCAACCAGGAGATTGCCGACGCTTTGAAGGCCCAGAGCGGCATCAGCCTGGACAAGCGGAAGATTGTCATTGCCGACGTCATCAAGACCGTGGGCACCTATACCGTCACCTGCAAGCTGGGCTATGAGATTACCGCACCTCTGACCGTGAAAATCGAAGAGGAATAATCCCGGCCAAAGCGCAATATCATGCGGCCTCCGGGTTTGGATAGCACCGTATTCGTTTTGCCCCGGTGCGGCGCTGAAAAGGAGAGAAAAACATGGATGAAGAATTGACAGCCCGCCAGGTACCCCAATCCTTGGAGGCGGAGCAGGCGGTTTTGGGTTCCATCCTGATTGACAGCCGGTGCATCACCGACGTGGTGGGCACGGTGCAGCCGGAGGATTTCTATTTAGAGCAAAACCGGGAGATTTTTGAGACCATCTATACCATGTTCAATTTCTCCCAGACCATCGACCCGGTGACGGTGCTGGACAAGATGAAGGAGCTGGGGGTCTACCACGAAAACTCCCGGGACTACATCCTCCAGCTGATGGAGATTACCCCCACCGCCGTCAATGTGGGCCGCTACGCCAAAATCGTCCAGGAGAAGGCCATGCTTCGGGGCCTGGGCCAGGCAGCCACCGACATTGCGGAAATGGTCTCCGACCAGGTGGGCTCCTCCTCGGAGATTCTGGAATCCGCAGAGAAAAAGATTTACGCCCTACGCAAGGGCGAGCGGGGAGACAGCCTGGAGCATATCGGCACCACGCTGCACAAGGTCTTCGACCGGCTGACGGAGCTGAGCCTGTCCGACTCTGCAATTCCCGGCCTTTCTACAGGCTTGCGGGATCTGGATACCAAAATCAACGGACTGAATAAGTCCGACCTGATTCTCATTGCCGCCCGCCCTGCCATGGGTAAGTCCGCCTTCTCCCTGAATCTGGGAGTCAGCGTTGCCAAGCAGTACGGAAAAACCGTGGCCATTTTCAACCTGGAAATGTCCCGGGAGCAGCTGGCCATGCGTCTGCTGGCCGGGCAGTCCTTTGTGGACAGCCAGAAGATGGCCACCGGCAAGCTGTCCGAGGAGGAGTGGAGCAAGCTGTGCATGGGCTCCGCCGCTCTGAGCCAGACGGACATCCGTATCGACGACAACCCCTCTGTCACCGTGGCGGAAATCAACGCCAAGTGCCGCCGCCTGGACAATCTGGGCCTGGTTATCATCGACTATTTGCAGCTGATGACCGGCTCCGGCTACGGCAAGAACAGCGAAAACCGGGTTACCGTGGTGGGCGAAATTTCCCGCGCCCTGAAAATTATGGCCAAGGAGCTGAATATCCCGGTGATTTGCCTGAGCCAGCTGTCCCGTGCGGTGGAAAGCCGTACCGATAAGCGGCCCATTATGTCCGACCTTCGGGAATCCGGCGCCATTGAGCAGGATGCGGACGTGATTATGTTCCTGTACCGGGACGAATACTACAACCCCAACAGCGAGGATAAGGGCATTGCCGAGTGCATCGTCTCCAAAAACCGTCACGGCGAAACCGGGATGGTGAAGCTCCAGTGGATGCCCCAGTTCCAGCTGTTTGCCGACCGGGAGTGGAAGCATGCTGAATAAGCTCTGCGCCGCCTTGACGGAAGAAAATCTGATACAGCCCGGGGAGCGGATTACCTGCGCCGTCTCTGGGGGGGCCGATTCCATCGCCCTGCTGTTTGGGCTGTACCTGTTGCAGGATAAGCTGGGCATAGACCTCCATGCCGCCCATTTTAACCACCATCTCCGGGGAGCGGAGTCTGACGCAGATGAGGACTTCGTCCGGGACTTCTGTGAAGGATATCAAATTCCCCTGGAGGTGGGGGACGCCTGGGTGCAGCCCGGGAAGAAGGGCCTGGAGGCCGCCGCCCGGGAGGCCAGATATCAATTCCTGCGAAGCCTCCCCGGCAAGATTGCCACTGCCCATACCGCCGACGACAATGCCGAGACCGTGCTGATGCACCTGCTTCGGGGCACCGGGCTGAAGGGCCTGGGGGGCATCCGCCCCGTCACCGGCAATGTGATTCGCCCCATGCTCCACATCACACGGCAGGAGGTGGAGGCGTTTTTGCAGGAATACCACCTCCCCCACCGGGAGGACAGCTCCAACGCCGGGGACGATTTCCTTCGCAACCGCATCCGCCATGGGGTGATGCCGCTGCTGCGGGAGGAAAATCCGGGGGTGGCACTGGCAATTTCCGCAATGGCCGCCCGGGTGTACCAGGACGAGGCCTTTTTGCAGTCCCTGCTGGAGGATTCCATGCCCCCGGTCAGCCGTCTGCGCCAGATGCCCCTTCCCCTGCAAGTAAGGTATGCCGAACGCTTTTTGAAGGAAAACGGCATCCCGGAGCCGGAGCAGACCCATATCCAGGGGGTACTCAGCCTGATTGCCTCCCACAAACCCTCGGCCAGAGGGAATTTCCCCGGGGGTGCGGTTATCGCCCGGGACTATCAGCGTCTTGTCCGGCTGGAGCCCCGGCCCCTGCCGGAGGCCGCCCAGGTTCCCATCCCAGGACAGGTGGAGCTGCCCCAGTGGGGCCTGTGCATCACTGCCAGCCGGGAGGATAACGGCGGCGTGGGGGTGGCCCTGGAGGGCCCGCTTTGGGTACGCAGCCGCCGGGAGGGGGATTCTCTCCGGCTTAGCGGCGGCACCAAAAGCCTGAAAAAGCGGATGATTGACAGGAAAATCAGCGCCGAGGAAAGAGCCTGCATCCCTGTGCTGGCCGATGACGGCGGCGTGGTGTGGGTACAGGGCTTCGGCTTCCACCTGGACCGGGTGGCGGAGTCACCAAACTGCTATCTTTTCATCCAACCAATGCATTCATATATCAACGTCCAGGAGGAGTAGAAAGAAATGGAACAGGATATTCAGAAGATTCTCATCACAGAGGAACAGATTCAGCGCCGCATAGCGGAAATGGGCCAGGAGCTGACCCAGGAATATGCCGATAAATTCCCTGTGATTGTGGGCGTGCTCAAGGGGGTCGTGGTGTTCTTTGCGGACATGGTTCGCCAGATCAAGGTACCCTGCCAGATGGACTTTTTGTGGATTTCCAGCTACCAGGGCACCGATTCCACCGGCCAGATGGTGGTGAAGCGGGACGTGGGCGTGGACGTTAAGGGCCGCCATGTGCTGATTCTGGAGGATATCTACGACACCGGCAACTCCCTGGACTTTACCGTTCGGCATCTGCTGGAAAAGCAGCCTGCCTCCCTGAAAATCTGTACCCTGCTGGACAAGCCGGAGCGCCGCAAGCCGGGCATCACCCTGAAGCCGGACTATGTGGGCTTTACAGTGCCCAACGAATTCGTGGTGGGCTACGGCTTGGATTACAATGAGGAGTACCGCAATCTGCCCTATGTGGGAATTTTGAAGCCGGAAGTTTACGAAAAATAAGGAGCTACACCATTGAAGAAGCAACGCAGAAGTTTTACACCCATTCTGTACCTTTTGGTGCTGGTGATGGTGTTCAGCTGGGCGCTGAGCCAATTCGGCCAGAGAACCAATACCATCCCCTATTCCCAGCTGGTGGAGCTGTTCCGTCAGGAGCAGGTGAGCCAGTTTTTGGTGGAGGGCAATACCATTACCCTGGTTTTGCGGGGGGCGGTCAACGGAAAAAATACCATCACCTCGGGGCTTGCCGACCCGGAGGGCTTCCGCACCCAGCTGCAAAGCCTGTTCGACGAGCAGACTGCCTCCGGGGTGCTGACCCGCTATGATTTTGTGGCGGGAAAGAGCTATACCCCCTATGATTTTATCCTGCCCCTGCTGGTGGCGGGGGGCATTCTGCTGCTGGCTTGGTCCTTCCTCATGGGCCGGATGAACGGCGGCGGGAACCCCATGGCCCAGTTCGGCAGGGCCAGAACCGTCCTGGGGGTGCCGGACAATAAGAAGGTCACCTTCGCAGATGTGGCCGGAGCAGACGAGGAGAAGCAGGAATTGGAGGAGGTTGTGGACTTCCTTCGGGATCCGGCAAAGTACACCGCTATGGGTGCCCGGATTCCCCACGGCCTGCTGCTGGTGGGCCCTCCGGGCACCGGCAAGACATTGCTGGCCAGAGCCACCGCCGGTGAGGCGGGGGTGCAGTTCCTCTCCATCTCCGGTTCCGATTTTGTGGAGATGTATGTGGGCGTGGGTGCCAGCCGGGTTCGGGATTTGTTCGAGCAGGCCAAGAGACTGGCACCGGCCATTATCTTTATTGATGAAATCGATGCCGTGGGCCGCAAGCGTGGCAGCGGCATGGGCGGCGGCCACGATGAGCGGGAGCAGACCCTGAATCAGCTGCTGGTGGAGATGGATGGCTTCGGCACCACCGAGGGCATTATTGTCCTGGCGGCCACCAACCGGCCGGATATCCTGGACCCCGCCCTGCTGCGCCCTGGCCGCTTCGACCGGCAGATTCAGGTAAACCGCCCGGATGTCAAGGGCCGGGAGGATATCCTGAAGGTTCACGCCAAGGGAAAGCGGCTGGATGAATCCGTAAATCTACGCACCATTGCCCGCTCCACCGCCGGATTTACCGGGGCGGATTTGAGCAATCTGCTGAACGAGGCTGCCATCCTGGCCGCCCGGAATAACCGCCCCGCCTTCACCATGGAGGACGTGGACGAGGCTATGATGAAGATTCTGGCCGGCCCTGCCAAGAAGAGCCATGTGGCCTCCCGGCGGGATTTGAAGACCACCGCCATCCACGAGGCGGGCCACGCCGTGGCCATGTACCGGCTGCCCAGCCACGACCCGGTGCGGCATATCTCCATTGTTCCCCGGGGCCGGAGCCTGGGCGCCACCTGGAGCCTTCCCAAGGATGATTCCTCCAACATGACCCGCAACGAAATGTACGAGCAGATTGTGGCCCTGCTGGGTGGCCGGGCGGCAGAGGAGCTGTTCCTGGGGGACATTTCCGTGGGTGCCTCCAATGATATCGAGCGTGCCACCAAGCTGGCCAAGGATATGGTGGCCCGCTACGGCATGAGCGAGAAGATTGGCACCGTCAGCTACCTGGACGACGGCGAGATTTTCATTGGCCGGGACTACCAGAGCACCAAGAGCTATTCCGAGCAGGTGGCCGGTACCATCGACCAGGAGGTGAAGCTCCTGATTGACCGGGCCTATACCCAGTGCCGGGATATCCTGAAAAAGGACAGCGCCAAGATTCAGGAGCTGGCAGACTACTTGCTGGCCAACGAGTCCATCACCGGCCAGCAGTTCGAAAACCTGATGGAGGGCCGGGAAATCGGCCAGGCCTCCGCCACCTCCCTTACCGACGGCTTCCAGGAGCCGGAGCAGG
>UROL01000052.1 GCA_900549495.1 uncultured Eubacteriales bacterium
GTACGGAAGATTCCTCTTCGGCCCCAGGTTCCCCCAGCTGCCCCTGCCCATTGGCATCTCCTTCTATGTATTCCAGTCCATGAGCTATATCATCGATGTCTACCGGCAGGATGCCCCGGTGCAGCGAAATCTGCTTACCTTCGGCACCTATGTGACCCTTTTCCCCCAGCTGATTGCCGGGCCCATTGTCCGCTATACGGATGTGGCCCAGATGCTGGAGCACCGGCAGGAGTCCGTCTCCCAGTTTGCCTCCGGCGTGTCCCGGTTCCTGGTGGGGCTGTCCAAGAAGGTGCTGCTGGCCAATCCCATGGGCAGCCTGTGGGAGATTCTGCGGCAGTCCCAGGGCACACTGGCTGCCTGGGTGGGGCTGGCGGCCTATAGCCTGCAAATCTACTTCGATTTCTCCGGCTATTCGGATATGGCCATTGGCCTGGGGCGGATGCTTGGCTTCGAATTTTTGGAGAATTTCAATTATCCCTATATCAGCGCCAGTATCACGGAATTCTGGCGGCGTTGGCATATCTCCTTGTCCACCTGGTTTAAGGAGTATGTATACATCCCCCTGGGGGGCAACCGCAAGGGGCTGGCCCGGCAGATTTTCAATATCGCCGTGGTGTGGCTGCTCACCGGCCTGTGGCATGGGGCCAGCTGGAACTTTGTGCTCTGGGGCGGGTATTATGCCCTGCTGCTGATATTGGAAAAGACGTTCCTGCTGAAACTGCTGAAAAAGTCCCCCCGCTGGGTGGGCCATGGATATGCCCTGCTGGCAGTGATGCTGGGGTGGGCCCTGTTTTACTTCGAAAATCTTAGGGATTTGGGGGCGTTCCTCCTTCGCCTGGTGACACCGGCGACCTCTTCTCGTGTATCCGGGGTGCTGATAGGGTATCTGCCCACGCTTTTGGTGGCGGCAGTGGCCTCCACTCCGCTGCTGAAAAAGCTGCCCCGGCGCATTCGGGAGATGGCCCCTTTGCGTATGGCCCTCCAGGGGGCGCTGCTGCTGCTCTGCGTGGCGGCCCTGGTGAGCCAGAGCTACAATCCCTTTATCTATTTCCGGTTCTGAGGAGGGGGCACAGATGAAAGCAAAAAGAAGCGAAGGGCTGACGGTGGCCCTGTTCTGCACCTTCCTGGGGGCAGTGGCTCTGGGCTATCTGCTGCTGCCCAAGGCGACGTTCTCCCCGCTGGAAAAGCGAAATCTGGCCGACCTTCCGGAGGCCAGCTGGAGTACCCTCCGCTCCGGAGAATGGGGCCAGGGGGTGGAAACCTATATGGCGGACCATATGCCCGGGCGGAATTTCTTCGTGGGGCTGAATGCCTACTTTGAATATTACACCGGCCGCCAGGCGGCAAAGGATATCTGGGTGGTAGAAGACCGCCTGGTGGAGGCCCCGGTGCAGACGGACGAGGGGGCCATCCGGCGAAATATGGAGGCGGTGAATCGCTTTGCCCAGACCCTGGGGCAGGATATCACCCTGACCATTGTCCCCACCGCCGGTTGGAGCACAGGCAAAAGCGGCTACCCGGATGCCTCCACGATTCCCTCCATTTACGCCCAGGCGGGGGAGAGCCTTATCCCTTTGGATATAACGGACATTTTTCGGGGAAGACCGGAGCTTTTCTACCGCACAGACCACCACTGGAACAGCGCCGGTGCCTATCAGGCCTATGCTGCCTGCATGGCCCACTGGGGTCGGCAGGTGCTTCCAAAGACGTATTTCCAGGTGACGCAGGTGGAGAATTTCCGGGGCTCCACCTATTCCCGCAGCGGCCTGTGGCTTACCCCCGGGGAGACTATGGAGCTGTGGCAGGGGAGTGACGGCCTGTGCGTTACCAATGGGGAAACCCAACAGCCCCACGATGGGGTGCTCTACCGGGAACGGCTGGAGGAGACGGACAAATACACCGTCTTCCTGGACGGCAACCACTCCCTGGTACGCATCCAGAATCCAGAGGGGCAGGGCAGGCTGCTGGTCATTCGGGACTCCTTTTCCAACAGCCTGGGCTGCTTCCTGGCGGAATCCTATGCCGAGGTGGTGCTGGTGGATCTGCGCTATTACCGGCAGCCGGTGACCCAGTTGGCGGCCCAGGAGCCCTTCGACGATATCCTAATCTGCTACAGCCTGGGCAATTTCCTGTCGGACACCAATCTGGTGTTCCTCCGATAAGCGCATTTCCCTTGCCCCATTCTGAACATTGTCAAAACCCCCACGGTGCCGTTCACAGCACCGTGGGGGTTTGTGGATAGGGGGTTATTTTCCGGGCTTGAAGCTGTCCTTCAGGCTGACGGAGCGGTTGAACACCAGGTGCTCCGGGGTGCAGTCTCTGCTGTCGGGGCAGAAATAGCCCAGGCGCATGAACTGATAGGAGGTGGGGGCTTTGGCATCCCCCAGAGAGGCCTCTACCTTGCAGCCTGTCAGCACCTCCAGAGAGTCGGGATTCAGGCAGGCGATAAAGTCCTTGCCGGCGGCATCGGGGTCGGGATCGTTGAAGAGGTTGCTGTACTGCCGCACCTCGGCATCGTGGCAGCTGTTGGCATCCACCCAGTGAATGGTAGCGCCCTTAATCTTGCGCCCGTCGGCGGGGTCGCCGCCCTTGCTCTCGGGGTCATAGGTGGCCAGCACCTGGGTAACATTGCCGTCCTCGTCGGTGACGCAGCCGGTGCATTTGATGACGTAAGCACCCTTCAGGCGGCACTCGGGGCCGTCGGGGTACAGCCGCTTGTACTTGGGGATGGGTTGGGCCATAAAGTCGTCGGCCTCAATCCACAGATTGCGGGAGAAGGTGATGGTGCGCTTGCCGTCGGCGGGGTTGTTGGGGTTGTTTTCAATCTCAAAGGATTCGCTCTTTCCTTCGGGATAGTTGGTGATGGTCAGCTTCACCGGCTTCAGGACAGCCATGACCCGCCGGGCCGTGGCATCCAAATCCTTACGCAGGCAGGATTCCAGGAAGGCATACTCAATGGTGTTGGGGGACTTGGCAACGCCCACGCTTTCGCAGAAATTGCGGATGGAGGCGGGGGTATAGCCCCGGCGGCGCAGACCGCACAGGGTGGGCATCCGGGGGTCGTCCCAGCCGGACACATAGCCCCCCTCAATCAGGGCACGGAGCTTGCGCTTAGAAAGCACGGTGTGGTCAATGCCCAGCCGGGCGAACTCAATCTGCCGGGGATGGCTGGGGACGGACACATTCTCCACCACCCAGTTGTACAGGGGACGGTGGTTTTCAAATTCCAGGGAGCACAGGGAGTGGGTGATGCCCTCCAAAGCGTCCTGAATGGGGTGGGCAAAGTCGTACATAGGGTAGATGCACCACTTGTCCCCTTGGCGGTGATGGTGCATATGGCGGATGCGGTAGATAACCGGGTCACGCATATTGAAGTTGCCGGAGGCCAGGTCAATCTTGGCCCGCAGGGTGTATTTGTTGTCTTCAAACTCACCGGCACGCATCCGGGCGAACAAATCCAGACTTTCCTCCATGGGACGGTCCCGGTAGGGGGAGACGGCGGGGGTGGTCAGGTCGCCCCGGTATTCCTTGAACTGCTCCGGGGTCAGCTCGCAGACGTAGGCCAGGCCCTTTTTAATCAGCTCGACGGCGTATTCGTAGTCCTTTTCAAAATAGTCGGAGCCAAAATAGAACCGGTCTCCCCAGTCGAAGCCCAGCCAGTGGATGTCGTCCTGGATGGCCTGGACGTACTCCACATCCTCTTTGGTGGGGTTGGTGTCGTCCATACGCAGATTGCACAGGCCGCCGTATTTTTCGGCGGTGCCGAAGTCGATAATCAGCGCCTTGCAGTGGCCAATGTGCAGATAGCCGTTGGGCTCCGGCGGGAACCGGGTGTGTACGGTTTTTCCGGCAAAGCGGCCGCCTTCGGCAATGTCCTCGTCGATAAAGGCGTGGATAAAGTTCTTGCTTTCGGTGATTTCAGCCATATCAAAACATCCTCTCTTTTGATGAATACCATCGCTTTATTTGTATAATGAAACATTATACCCCATCTGTTCCGGGTTTGCAATAAATAATAACGCCAGTTTCAACCTTTTCTCCCGGGATGCCTGTGTGAAATGTAAACAAAATAAAAAATCGTAATTTGTGGTTGTCCATTGCCTGGTTTTATGTTAAAATACAGTCGATGTAATCTGCACAGGTGCAGAGAGCTGGAAAAAGGAGTGAGAGAATTTGGCAGAAGTCAAATACAAGCGCATTTTGCTGAAGGTAAGTGGAGAAGCCCTGGCCGGTGAGGCCCATAGAGGGCTGGATTTTAACGTCATCAATTCCGTGTGCGACGTAATCCGGCAGTGCCGGGAGAAGGGTGTCCAGATTGGTCTGGTCATTGGCGGCGGCAATTTCTGGCGGGGCGTGAAGGACGGGGCCGATAAGATGCAGCGCTCCCACGGGGATGCCATGGGTATGCTGGCAACGGTGATGAACTCCATCGCCGTGGCAGATGCCCTGGAAAAGCATGGGGTGGATGCCCGGGTGCTGACCGCTGTGGAGATGAATAAATTCGCCGAGTACTTTACCCGGGACACCGCCGACCGCTACCTGAACGAGGGCAAGGTGGTTATCTTCGCCGCCGGTACCGGCAACCCCTATTTCTCCACAGACACCGGCGCAGTGCTGCGGGGTGTGGAGATTGAGGCCGATGCCATCCTGATGGCCAAGAATGTGGACGGCATCTATTCCGCTGACCCCAACAAGGACCCCGCCGCCGTGAAGTTCGACGAGCTGACCTACGACGAGGTGCTGGCCCGGCATTTGCAGGCCACGGATACCACCGCCATGACCCTGGCCATGGACAACCACATGACCCTGGTCTGCTTCGCCCTGAAGGATCCCCAGAATATCCTCCGCGTGGTGTGCGGAGAAAAAATCGGAACAATTGTCAAGGAGGATTAAGAAATGAGCGTTGATTTCAAGGAATATTCCAGAAGAATGGAAAAGACCCTGGAGCATCTGAGCGAGGACTTCGGTGCCGTCCGGGCGGGCCGGGCCAATCCCCAGGTTCTGGACAGAATCACGGTGGAATATTATGGAAGCGAGACGCCGCTGAACGGAGTGGCCACCATTTCCTCTCCCGATGCCCGCACCCTGATTGTCCAGCCCTGGGATGCCAAGCTCCTGAAGGATATCCAGAAGGCCATCCAGGTCTCCGACCTGGGCATCAACCCCCAGAATGACGGCCGGGTGATTCGTCTGGTCTTCCCCCAGCTGACGGAGGAGCGCCGTAAGGATTTGACCAAGCAGGTCAAGAAGTACGCCGAAGAGGCCAAGGTGGCCCTGCGTAACATCCGCCGGGATGGTATGGACTATGTGAAGAAGCTGAAAAAGAACAGCGAAATCACCGAGGATGACCAGAAGAAGGCCGAAAAGGATTTGCAGGATCTTCTGGATAAGTATATCAAGAATGTGGATGCCGCCCTTGCCACCAAGGAAAAGGAACTGATGGCCATCTAAAGCCTGTCTATCACCCCCGGCAGCAATGCCGGGGGATGAAAAGTTGAAAAGAGGAAATTGATGCAGTTGCCTGCTTTCAGCTTTTTACCCAAAGCAGCCGGAGATGGCGATGCCCTGTCCGGCTTCCTATAAAAAGAAAGAGGTGCGTCCCGTGGCGCTTTCAAATCAACAGACCGATAGCTCCAAGCTATCCCCGCCCCGGCACATTGCCATTATTATGGACGGCAATGGCCGCTGGGCCAAGAAGCGGGGCTTGCCCCGAACCGCCGGCCATGCCGCCGGGGCAGAGGCCTTCCGCCGGATTGCCAACTATTGCCGCACCCTGGGGGTGTCGTATCTGACGGTATACGCCTTCTCCACCGAGAACTGGAAACGCTCTGCCGACGAGGTCTCCGGCATTATGAGGCTGCTGCGCCGCTACCTGGAGGAGGCCCTGAAGGACATGGAGAAAAACCGGGTTTGCTTCCGGTTCTTCGGCGACCTGTCCCGGCTCAGCCCGGATTTGCAAAAGCTCTGCCAGCGGGCCCAGGCTCAGTCGGCGGACTATGATGTGCAGGTGAACTTCTGCCTGAATTACGGTGGCCGGGATGAGATTATCCATGCGGTGAAGGGTTACTTAGCGGACGTATCGGCAGGAAAGGCCGACCCGGCCAATCTCAGCGAGGATGTGTTTTCCGGCTACCTCTATTCCGCCGGGATTCCGGACCCGGAGCTGATTATCCGCCCCTCCGGCGAGGAGCGCATCAGCAATTTCCTGCTGTGGCAGTCCGCCTATTCGGAGTACGTCTTTATGGATGTGCTCTGGCCGGATTTTGCCCCGGAGGATTTGGACCGGGCCATTGAGGAATATCACCGGCGCAACCGCCGGTTTGGAGGAACATAACATGAAAAAAAGATTGATTACCGCCGCCATCCTGATTCCGCTGCTGGTGCTGGTGGTGCTGGTTGCCCCGAAGATTGTAGCCGCCATTGTGTGGGGGCTGCTGATGATGGTGGGGGTATATGAGCTTCTGTATGCCACCGGCCTGGTGCGTCACCCCCGGCTGGTGCTGTATTCTGCGCTGATGGCCTTTGCCATTTCTCTTTGGAGCTATTTCGGGGCCGACCGGGGAGTTGCCCTGCTGGGGCTGCTGGTGTTCTGGGTTCTGCTGTTCTCCGAGATGATGGCAAACCATGTGAAAGTCGGCACGGAAATGGTAATGGAGTGCTTCTTTGCCGGTGCGGTGGTGCCGTACCTGCTGTCCTCTCTGATTCGGATTCTCGGCCTGACCTCCGGGCGGTATTTGATTCCCATTCCCTTTGTGGTGGCCTTCCTGTCCGATGCCGGTGCCTATTTTGCCGGGAGCTTGCTGGGCAAGCACAAGCTGGCCCCGGTGGTCAGCCCCAACAAAACGGTAGAGGGCGTTATCGGCGGTTTGCTTTGCGCCATGCTGGGCATGCTGATTTATGGTGTGGTGTTGCAGCTGGTATTCCAGTTCCAGGTGCACTATGGGGCAGCCCTGCTCTATGGCCTGGTGGGCAGCGCCGTGGGTGTGTTCGGGGACTTGTGCTTCTCTGTCATCAAGCGGATGTCCGGCATTAAGGATTTCGGCACCATGATTCCCGGCCACGGCGGCTTCTTCGACCGCTTCGACTCCATGGTGACGGTTGCGCCTCTGGTAGAGGCTATGATTATGCTGATGCCGGTGGTGAGCTGAGATGGTAAAATGTGTCAGTATTCTGGGCTCCACCGGCTCCATTGGCCGCCAGAGCCTGGATGTAATCGGCAAAATGGAGGGTGTCCGGGTGGCGGCCCTGACCGCCGGCTCCAGCGTCCAAAAGATGGCAGAGCAGTGCCGGGCCTTTCGTCCCCAGCTGGCGGTGATGGCCACCCAGGAGGCAGCGGAGGCTTTGAAGGCGTCGCTCCGGGATATGGAAATTTCCGTCGCCTGGGGGGAAGCGGGCCTGATTCAGGCTGCCACGCTGCCCCAGGTGGACTGCGTGATTACGGCGGTGGTGGGTATGGTGGGGCTGAAGCCCACCCTGGCCGCCATCCGGGCCAGGAAACGCATTGGCCTTGCCAACAAAGAGACGCTGGTCTGCGCCGGTGAGCTGGTAATGGCAGAGGCAGACCGGTGGGGGGCGGAGATTGTGCCGGTGGATTCGGAGCATTCCGCCATTTTCCAGTGCCTCATGGGTTGTAAGGACAGGGCAGAGGTTCGCAGAATCCTGCTCACCTGCTCCGGCGGCCCCTTCTTTGGCATGGAGGCAGAGCAGCTAAAGCAGGTGACCAAGGCGGATGCCTTGCGGCATCCCAACTGGAAGATGGGCCCCAAAATTACGGTGGACTGCGCAACCCTGATGAATAAGGGCCTGGAGGTTATTGAGGCCATGCGGCTGTACCGGGTTCCCCTGGAGCAGGTGGAGGTGCTGATTCACCGGCAGAGCATTGTCCATAGCCTGGTGGAATTCAACGACGGTGCCGTAATGGCCCAGCTGGGCTCGCCGGATATGCGTCTGCCCATCCAGTTGGCCCTGACCTATCCGGAGCGCAGGGAAAGCCCGGTGGAGCGCCTGGACCTGACCAAGTGCCCGCCCCTGACCTTCTGCCCCCCGGATGAGGAGAAATTCCCCTGCCTAGCTTTGGCCAAGGCCTGCGCCAAACGTGGCGGCACTGCCTGCCCCGCCATGAACGGTGCCAACGAAGAGGCCGTAGCCCTGTTCCTGGCAGACAAAATCGGATTTTACGACATCTACCGTCTGGTGTCCCAGGCGGTGGAGAAGGTGCCCTTTGTCCGGAATCCCTCTCTGGAGGAGATTCTGGAGGCCGACCGGCTGGCAAGGCTGGCGGTGCGGCAACATCAAAACTAAGCGAGGCCTATTATGACAGCATTCAGCATTGTTTTCGGCATTGTTCTTTTCAGCCTTTTGATTTTCATCCACGAACTGGGGCATTTTGCCGCCGCCAAGAGCTTTGATGTTCAGGTGAACGAGTTTTCCATGTTCATGGGCCCGGCACTGTGGAAGAAGCAGCGGGGGGAGACCCTCTATGCCATCCGCCTGATTCCCTTCGGCGGCTACTGCGAAATGGAGGGGGAGGACGGCGACGGGAGGGACAATCCCCGCTCCTTCTGCGCCGCTGCCTGGTGGAAGCGGCTGATTATCCTGGTGGCAGGGCCCGCCATGAACCTGGTGGCGGGGCTGGTGCTCTTCGGCATCTTCTTTGCCCCCCAGCAGCGCTACAATGTGCCGGTTATCGCTTCCATGGAGCCGGGGTGCGCCCTGGCAGCCACGGACACCCAGCCGGGCCTGATGGTGGGCGACCGGCTTCTGGAGGTGGATGGGGAGAAAATTTATATGTACACCGATTTCTCCCTGGTGCTTATGGCCAAGGCAGATGCGGAAAACAATCCGGAAAACCGCCACGATTTGGTGGTTCTGCGGGATGGAGAAAGGGTGGAATTGAAGGATTTTGCCATGGAGCGCCAGGCCTATCCCAACGATGACGGCTCCACCACCCTGCGCTATGGCTTTAATTTCGGCAGCGTTCCCCGGAGCTTCGCCACACTGGCAAGGCAAATCTGGAACGCCTGCCTATCCAATGTCCGCATGGTACGCATCAGCCTGCAAATGCTGTTCAGCGGCAGAGCCAGTGTGAAGGATCTCAGCGGCCCGGTGGGCATTGTGCACATGATGACCGAGACTGCCAACCGCTCCTCCAGCTTCTATTACGCCCTGCTGAATATGCTCAGCTTCGGCGGCTTGATTACGGTGAACCTGGGGGTGATGAACCTGCTGCCCATTCCCGGCCTGGACGGTGCCCGGGCGGTGGGGGTGCTGCTGACCGCACTGGTGGAGGGAATCACCCGGCGGAAGGTCAATCCTAAGTACGAGGGATATATCCAAAGCGTGGGCACCCTGGCGCTGTTCGCGCTGCTGGCTGTGATTATGTTCAAGGACGTTATTCAGATTTTTA
The DNA here is from genome assembly GCA_900549495.1 of uncultured Eubacteriales bacterium. GTDB lineage: Bacteria > Bacillota > Clostridia > Oscillospirales > Oscillospiraceae > Faecousia. The sequence goes on from UROL01000052.1 coordinate 9,407, forward strand.
AGGGGTGAAGAAAATGAGCAGACAGATTATGGTGGGCAATGTCCCCCTGGGCGGCGGCGCCCCGGTGGTGATTCAGTCTATGCTGAATACCAAGACCACGGATGTGCAGGGCTGCCTGCATCAAATCAAAGAGCTGGCCTCCGCCGGATGCCAGATTGCCCGCCTGGCGGTGCCCAACCGGGAGGCGGCCCGGAGCTTTGCGGAAATCTGCAAGGAAAGCCCCCTGCCCCTGGTGGCGGATATCCATTTTGACTATCAGCTGGCCATCCTGGCAGCGGAGGGGGGCGCAGCCAAAATCCGCATCAACCCCGGCAACATCGGCGGGGAAGACCGGGTGAAGGCCGTGGTGGAGGTGTGCAAGGATAAGCATATTCCCATCCGCATTGGTGTCAACGGCGGCAGCCTGGATAAGCAGCTGCTGGAGAAATACGGCCATCCCACCCCGGAGGCCCTGGTGGAGAGCGCCTTCCAGCACCTGGAGCTGCTGGAAAAGCAGGGCTTCTACGATACCTGTGTCTCTATGAAATCCTCCCATGTGCCCAATATGGTGGCAGCTGCCCGGCTGTTCCGCAGCAAGTGCGACTACCCGCTGCACATCGGCGTGACCGAGACCGGCCCGGTGCGCCAGGGGCTTATCAAGTCCGCCATGGGCATCGGCGCTTTGCTGCTGGACGGCATCGGCGACACCATCCGGGTGAGCCTCACCGATGACCCGGTGCAGGAGGTTTACGCCGCCAAGGATATCCTCAAGGCGGCAGGGCTGCGCAAGGACGGCGTGGACATTATCTCCTGCCCCACCTGCGGCAGAACCAGAATTGACCTTATCGGCCTTGTCAACCAGGTGGATGCCGCCCTGCGGGATTGCACCAAGCCCATCATCGTGGCGGTTATGGGCTGCATTGTCAATGGCCCCGGAGAGGCCCGGGAGGCTGACATTGGCATCGCCGGTGGCGACGGCTGGGGCACCATTTTCGAAAAGGGCCAGCAGGTTGCCAAACTCCCCTATGACCAGCTGCTCCCTGCCCTGCTGGAGCGAATTGAAAAGCTGTAATCCCCCTTGCAGGGTAGATGAAACCGATCCCGGAGCGTCATTGGAAAGATGAATGAAACTGTTTATTTGCTGAATATGTTTTCGGACTATGCGCCGCCTGAGGAGATTGCACAGGCCCTCTCCCAGGCGGCCATTGTGGCAGCGGACATCCATACCGAGAGCCGCAGTGTCCGGGTGGCGGCCCATTGCCCCAACTATGTTCCCCGCCGCCTGGTGGAGGCGGTGGAGCGGGATGTGTCCGCCCTGTATGGACTGGACAGCCTGAATATCGTATTGACCCACCCGGAATCCCAGCTGCAAAAAATCGAGCCGGAGGAGCTGATGATGCTCTTCGTCAGCTGCAATTCCATGACCCGGGGGGCATTGGCCGGGGCCAAATGGAGCTGGGAGGGGGAGAAGCTCACCATCGGCCTCCGGGGCAACGGAAAGGCCGCCATCGAAGAGCTGATTCCCCAGGTGCAGCAGACATTGCGGGAGCGCTTCGCCACCCCCGTCACCATCACCGTGGAGGCCGGGGCCGCATTGGAGGGCAAGGCGCTTTTCGATGCCGTGGAGACTATGCGCCAGGCGGAGATTGACCGCTATCCCATCACCCAAGCCCGGCAGCAGGCCGCCGCCCCCAGGCAGGAGACCCAGGAGGGCCCCACCTTCTATGGCAAGCCCTTCCGGGGCAACACAGTTGCCATGAAGGATATGTCCATGGACATGGGCACCATCATTGTAGAGGGCAAGGTCTTCGCTGTAGACCACAAGGAGCTGACCAAGCGAAACGCCTTTGTGGTGAAATTCGACATGACGGACAACACCAATTCCATCCGGGTCAGCCGCTTCCTGGAGGCCCGGGAGGCCAAGCCCATTATCGAGAATGTGCAGGTGGGCTCCGTGCTGCGGGTGCAGGGCAAGCTGATTGAGGACCGGTTTGAAAACGACATGGTCCTCAAGCCCTATGCCATTATGCCCGGGAGCCTGCCCAAGCGGAAGGATTTGGCCCCCCAGGGCAAGCGGGTGGAGCTGCATCTGCATACCACCATGAGCAATATGG